>JBAYKW010000004.1 GCA_041664365.1 Patescibacteria group bacterium | reverse complement strand
CGCCTTCGGCGGGACTCGTTGTCCGGGGTGCCAATCAATCCTGCGTATACTTGGATTGATTGTCGCTCGGCTTTGCCTCGCTCGCACCCGTTCGAATGCTTTTCTCAAAGAGACTGCGTACTACCTAATCGGTAGTCCGCACTCTCTTGGCGGAGAGAGAGGGATTCGAACCCTCGCGCCGGGAATAAACCCGACCTACAGGTTTAGCAAACCCGCCCCTTCAACCTCTTGGGTATCTCTCCATGTAGTTTTTTAATTTCTCTTTTAACGTGCTTTTACCTTTTCCTGACTTCAGAAATAATTCCTCTCTTAATGCATCTGTTTTATCTGCAAATACTTCATAGTAAATCAATTTCCATGGTCTATAACCCTTAGTCGACTTTGTTTTCCCTTCTGAATGCTCTTTCAATCGATTTTCTAAATCCGAGGTAAAACCTTTATACAAACGGCCATCTACTTTACTTTGAATTATATAAACATAATACATGTCTATTTTCTTTTAGCTAGCCCCTTTCGGCCCAAGGCCGACCAGCCTCGGGCTGGCAACCTCTTGGGTATCTCTCCGTGTGCTAAATATAGAAATATGATGTGCGAATCGAGTGGCGGAGGAGGAGGGATTCGTTTCCTGGGTAGCGGCAGATTTGCCACCGGCAATTCTGCCGGCGTTCCCTGAACTTTGTTCAGGATCACTGCTACCATTCGAATCCTATCCAATTTGCCAATTTTAATGCCTTGTTTTTTAAATGAAGCATGCTAGATTTGGCGGAGGAGGAGGGATTCGAACCCCCGAGACCCTTTCAGGTCTAACAGTTTTCAAGACTGTCCCATTCGACCGCTCTGGCACTCCTCCGTTTCAATTTTGAAATATGTTTTGGGAATAACAGTTTTTATCGTCTTTTATGGAACCACGCTCGCCTCGGCGAAGCTGGGTTGTTAGGCGGTAACTAGATTATCCATTCGTCCCGGGCACGTCGGTCCCGTGTGCGGGACATCTTCGTGCCCGTCTCGCGGTTCGCAAGCCAAGCAGTTGGCTTGCTTTTCTCCGCTCGACCCGCTCTGGCACTCCTCCATATTTTTGACTAATCTACTCTAACACTATTCGTTATATTTATCAACCCCGTTAGAGAAATTTCTCTAACGGGGTCAACTCCTTGGTAAATTTACTATTTCACCTCCTTTGGCCAGGACAATTGCTCTAACTGAACTGGAACCAGCTGCTTTAAGCGCCAACGCTGCCTCATTTAGAGTTGCCCCGGTTGTTAGAACATCATCAACGAGCAGAATATTTTTTCCTATCACTTGCCTCGAATCCGGACAAGTAAATGAGTTTTTCATGTTTTTCAGTCGGTCCTCTTTATTGAGTGTCATTTGTGATCTGGTATTTTTTGTTCTTTGAAGAATCTTTGTGTTGATTTCGACATTCATGATTTTTGCGATTTGTATCCCAATCAGCTCCGACTGATTAAACCCTCTCTCCGCGAGACGTTTTTTATGCAGGGGGATCGGAACAATTATGGAATTATTATTAATGAGATTAGTTTTATTTTGTTTGAAATACTTGATTAATAAAAGTTCAAATGCATTGATGGTACTTGTGGCAAAATTATATTTCAAATTATGCAATATATCTTGAAACAGGGGATTCTGATATGAAGTAACTGCAGTAATAGAAAGCAACTGTGATGAATTCTGACATGCCGAGCACATATTTTTACCTTCAATTTTTTTATTACACCATAAACAAATATTATTGGGAAAAAATGGAATTAAATCCGCGCATTTTTCACAAAGCCAAACACCTTCAATACCACAACCAAAACAATTTGCAGGAAAGATTAATTCAATGATACTCTGTAATAAATTTTTGTAATAATTCATATAATAACAAAAACCAGGCAAAAGGACGCCCGGTTATGATGTAATTTATTATAAACTATTTAATCTTCCAGTACAACTTCTTTTTGCTTTGTTTTTACTTTAATCGACTCACCCTTTCGTACATCATTTTTAAGTATTTTATCAGCAAGCGGGTTCTCGACAAATTCCTGGATTACGCGCCTTACTTCGCGGGCCCCTTTTTCCGGTATGTAACTTTTATTGGTCAGTAAGTCTATAGCTGTTTTGGAAAGCTCCATTTCAATTCCCTGTTCCCGCAATCTGTCTTTTAATCCGATTATCTGCAGTTCTACAATTTTTCTGATGGAATTTTTATCCAGCGGTTTAAATACTGATATCTTATCGATCCTGTTTAAAAATTCCGGTTTAAACTTTTTTTCCAGTTCTTTCAGTACCTGTTGTTTCAATGACTCATAATTAAGTTGAGATTCTTTTGCCTCGGATTCAAATCCAATCACGCCCTGGTTCAATAAAGGCAGTCCAATATTTGACGTGAGTATGATGATTGTGTTTTTGAAGTTGATTTTCTTTCCTACCGCATCGGTCAAGTGACCGTCTTCCAGAACTTGAAGTAGCAGATTAAAAATCTCCGGATGCGCTTTTTCTATTTCATCAAAAAGTACAACCGAATACGGTTTCCTGCGTACTGCCTCGGTAAGCTTGCCGCCGTCTTTGTATCCCACATAACCGGCCGGCGCACCGATTAATTTCGATGCCTGAAAACTCTCCGAATATTCCGACATATCGATCCTGATCAGAGAATCATCACTGCCAAATACAGTTCTGGCTATTGTTTTAGCTGTTTCGGTTTTACCGACTCCGGTCGGTCCTAAGAAGATGAATGATCCGAGTGGGCGGTCCGGATGGCTTAAACCAGCGCGGGATCTTTTAATGAATCCGCAGATATCATTAATTACTTCAGACTGTCCGATGATGTGCTGGCTTATCTCTGCTTCCAGATTAATAATTCTTTCTTTTTCTTCAACACTTAACTCGGTCAAAGGAATTTTTGTAATATTACTGATAACTTCAACAATGTCTTTTTCTGTAATTCTCCCTAAGGGTTTCTGGTTAAGCGCTGCTTGTTTCTTTTTTAATTCTTCTAAATCTTTAACCAGTGATATTTCTTTATTACGGATGCTCATTGCTTCCTCAAACCTTTCCCGCAGTACGGCTTCTTCTTTATCGTTATGGCAATTGCGCAAATCTTCTTCTACAGCGTTTAATTCCTGTGTAATTGGGTCCAATTTCTGGTGGATTCGGAATTTAGACGCTGATTCGTCTATTAAATCAATCGCTTTATCCGGGAGAAATTTATCCTGCATGTAGCGTTCGCTCATCTTGATTGCCGCTACCAGCGCTTCGTCTGTTATCGTAACCCGATGATATTTTTCATAATTCTTTCTTATTCCCTTCAGTACTTCCAGCGTTTCTTTAAAAGACGGTTCTTCAACGAGAATCGGCTGAAATCTTCGCTCCAGCGCAGCGTCTGATTCGATGTGCTTTCGATATTCGTCCAGCGTGGTTGCTCCGATACACCGTATTTCTCCTTTGGCCAACGCCGGTTTAAGTATATTCGCGGCATCCATAGAACCCGATGTAGTTCCGGCGCCAATAATCATATGAACTTCATCAATGAACAGAATAATATTTGGATCGGCTTTTATCTCGTCAATGATTTGTTTAATTCTTCCTTCAAATTCCCCCCGGTAAATTGTACCGGCAACAACCAGGCTTAAATCAAGACTTAAAACTTTTTTATTCTGCAGAATGACCGGTACATTGCCTTCTGAAATCCGCTTAGCAAGTCCTTCGGCGATAGCAGTCTTTCCGGTACCGGGTTCGCCGATCAGAACCGGGTTGTTTTTTGTGCGTCTCGCTAAAACATGGATCAGCCGGCTGATTTCTTCTTCTCTGCCGATTACCGGGTCAATGTTCTTTTGCACATCTTTGTTTGTCAGATCGGTACAGAAAAATTCCAGGGCAGATGCGGACAGATTTTCTTTCTCATCATTTTCTCCGGCTAATTTTAGTTCTTTATTGATTTCAAAAATTCGTGTGATATCCGGGAATTTTGATGTGCTTTTTAATACTGTATTTAAATGCTGAGTTAATTCATCTACTTTTATATTTGATTCAGCAAACATTTTTTCAATCTCGCCATTCTTTATCTCTATTAAAGCATGTAATAGATGTTCGGTACCGACATATTTATGCTGATGTTGGGAAGAAATAAGCGCGGATTTTTCCAACACTCTTTTACTAACTTCAGAAAATCTAGGTGTTAAATTTGACAAACCTTTTACAGAATCAATCGGATCAATTTTAGTGTGTGAGGAATTGATTATATCCATTGTCTTTTGCCGGAAACCGACTTTTGCTAAAACTTCAGAACCGATACTGCCTCTTTGCTGCAATAGTCCGTTCAAAAGGTCGATCGGATCAACAATTTCGCGCTTTGACTGCAATGCTAACTCAGCCGCGGTTTTAAGCGTGTTTTTGAGGTTAGTTGTAAATTTATTTATAATATTTGGATTCATGTAGTTGGATTGATTATGCCATCGCACGGAGAGCTGATATTCTTTCCTCAATCGGCGGGTGAGTGGAAAACAATTTTGCCAGACCTTTGCGTGCTTTTTGACCGAAAGGGTTAGAAATATACAAATGCGCGGTTGAATTATTTGCCCTCAACATTGGATCAATATTTTGATCATTAATCTTTTGCAGGGCATTTGCCAATCCGGCCGGATATCTGGTCAGGAGCGAGCCGGAGGCATCCGCCAGGAATTCTCTTTTTCTGGAAACGGCCAGTTTGATCAGTTGCCCGATGATTGGAGCAAAAATTAGTAATACAATCCCAATAACCATAATAATCAGTTGTATTTGACCTCCGCCTTCCCGAGAACTTTTTCTTCCGCCAAAAAAACTCATTCGAAAAAACCAGTTTGATAATAATGCAATAATCCCGACGCAAATAATAACCAGGGTCATCAGGCGAATATCATAGTTTTTAATATGTGATAATTCATGGGCCAACACTCCTTCTAGTTCTTCATTTTCCAGTTTCTCAATAGCGCCAGTGGTTACGGCGATAGAAGCATGTTCCGGATCCCGACCGGTGGCAAAAGCATTGATCGCGCTGTCTGAAATGATATGGACTTTTGGTATCGGAATTCCCGCAGTAATGCATAAATTCTCCACCATGCGATAAACGTAGGGGCTTTCCTCTTTTGTTACCTGCTTTGCTCCCGAAGTCCACAGAGCGACTTTATCGCCGGAAAAATAACCGTACAATGATGTTACAACTGCAAATATTACCGCCAGAAATAATCCTCCGTATCCCATGTCGGTAACAGCGCCAAATGCCCAACCAACCAGCCCGACGATAACGATAAACAGAGCAATTAATACTGCAGATTTTCTTTTATTGGAGTCGATTTGATTATACATTTTTTAGGCAATTGAAGCGCGGAAGACTATCCCGCGCTTCGTTCTGAATTATGATTTAGACTAGAATTTTACCTGGACATTTTCTTTTTGTGCCGCATCCTCAATCTCAAAAAATTCTCTGTTTTTGAAACCTAGCATATTGCCGACCATATTGGTAGGGAATACCTGCAGTTTTGTATTGAAGTCGCGGACATTGCCGTTGTAAAATCTTCTTGAAGCCTGGATTTTGTTTTCTGTGTCAGAAAGTTCATCTTGGAGTTTGGCAAAATTCTGATTCGCTTTCAAATCAGGATAATTCTCAGCAACAGCAAATAGCGATTTTAAAGTACCGGACAGCATATTCTCCGCTTTACCTTGTTCTTCCGGAGTTGTTGCCTGCATTGCATTACTGCGTGCCTGGGTGACTTTTTCAAAAAGTTCCTTTTCATGTGTCGCATAACCTTTAACCGCCTCAACAAGGTTGGGGATTAGGTCATACCTTCTTTTTAATTGAACGTCGATATCCGACCAAGCTTCGTCAGTCCTGTTTTTTAATTTAATAAGACCGTTGTAGGTGGCAACAAACCATAAGCCGACGACGGCAAGCAAACCTACTACGACCCATAACAATATATCCATATATTTTCCTTTCTTTAATTATTGATAGTTATTGTCCTGTTGAAAGAACCGTAATTTGATATGATCTAATGTTTGTCTTTCCAAAAATGTTTTCACTGGCATCAGCTATTATGTTATCTCCAATCATTATATCATTCAACCCAATTACCTTTTCACGGGCATTTTCCTGCTCGCCATTAACCTCGTCCGGATCAAAAGGGGGGATTGATAAATCAATTTTACGAAAAATTGTATCATCCGCTGTATTGATTGTAACAGTTTTATCAGTTATTGTTTCATTTGTATACACTTTTGCAGTGATATATAGCATATTTCCTTCAATTTTGACGACCGGACCTTGGTAAAGCCTTATTTCGTTAGCATCATCCACCCCGACACCGTTATTAACCGAAAACCCAGTATTTTCAAGTGATTTATGGGTTCCTTGATAATAACCCCAATTATATCCAACGGCAAGTGTAATGATTACAGCACAAACCGTTACAATTACTGTGGCCATGGCTCCATTTTGATTTTGTTGGCTATTCTGACTGCTGGGTATGGGTTTTTTTATTGACATTTCTTTTTACTTGTGTTAGAATAATGTGTAGAGACTTGGCTAATTCCAAATTATATTATATAATGTTATTAAACCTTTTGTCAAAGAATAGCAATTGACTTAAGAAACGAAGTTTTTACTTCAAATTAAACAAAAATGAAGATAAAAAGCAAAAAAATACTGAAAACAGCTTCCCTGAAGGTAAGTAAGGTAGCTGTTTTTTGCTTAATTATTGGTGTTTTTGCATTTTTTGGTGGAATAATGGCACCAAAATTTGTTTTTTCCGCTGTTTGGCAGAATCCAACGGTAACACCACCAAATTATCCTGCTGATTTACAGCCACCATTGAATACTTCTCCTTCTACTCAAGAGAAAAAGGGAGGACTATATGTAGCTACACAAGATGGCGCGTTGGTAATTGGTACTGCTCTCGATCCCGGAACAAATAAGTTATATGTTGACGGGACTACCACATTGGATGGTGATGTCCTTATGAATAGCAACCTATCTGTTTCAAATACAGCAAATGTTTCTAATTTAATTGCCGGTGACGCAACGATTTCAAATAGTTTGAATGTAAATAGTGGACTGCTCCGAACAGTAAATGATCAAATATTTATTAATACTGCATCTGGTCCTGGCAAGCTAAATATTACATCTGCCAACCAGTCGGCAATTGTAGCATACGGTTCAACCGAAGGCGCTATTATAACTGCAACTAACGTCGGAGCATCCGGCGGCGGGGGAGTCGATGCTACCGGTTTTGATTATGGAATTGCTGGGAGTTCAACTAATGGCTACGGAGTACTTGCCGATGCGGGGTCCGGTGGAATAGCCGGACTATATGCCAAGGCAAGTAATTCTGCTTATGGTGCTGTTGGGCGCGGACTGTATGGAGTTGTCGGTTTTGATAATACTGAGAATATTGATAATCCGGTCTTCAACGGCCCGGCGGGAACATTGGCAGCATTGTTTGAAGGATCAGTTGAAATTGTGCCAAGTGCTGGAGGGAATGCTGATTTTACTGTTGACACCAGCACATTTGTTGTTAATTCCTCCACTAACAGGATTGGCATTGGAACAATCAGTCCGTCGGTCAGATTGCACACGTTGGGCGTTGATAATCAGTCAGCGATTTATGCCCAGGCTGGTACAAATACCATATGGCAGAATCATGGCGGACCAACCGAAACAGTTTCCGGCGTGTATGGCGAAGGCGGAACAATAACATACAACGGCGCGGGTACCGGATGGAATTTTGGTGTTTTTGGTAAAGCAGGTAATCCGGGAACCGGCCGAACAGTCGGAATCATGGGCGTTGATTTTACTGGTGCTCCCAACTCTTATGCCGGCTATTTTGAAGGTAAAGTGGAAGTTGTCGGACAAATGTCAGTAACGGGTTCTGCGGATATTGGTGACACTTTGACAGTAACAGGAGATATTGTCGGCTACGGTGACTTAAATTTGATTGGCACAAATAGTGACATTAATATGACCGGCACTGACAGTGATATTACAATGACTGGCGGGATAAACGCTGGCGGTGACATAACACACTATGGAAAATTAATAATGACCGGAGGACTCCCGGCGTTAGCGGGTGGTGTTGCAACTGACTGTAACGTTGAGCCGGAAAATTATGCCGAGGGGACATTGTTTGTTTGTTATTGGTGTCCATCCCTAGTAACACAGCGGATGCATGCAGTAATGGCCAGGATGGACGGTAAATGGATAAATATCGGATATACTAAAGGTTCACTTTGCAGTATTCCATATGATCCTGAAGTTCCCCGTGATTCATTACCATAAACAGTTAACATGAAAAGAGTCCTTAAACAGATTAATAAAACAGCGATTGTCAGTGTTGCCGTTGTCCTAGTCAGCGCTTTTCTTGCTTTAGGTTTTAATATGGTAATTGCCGTAACGTGGCAGGACCCGACGGCAGTTGCTCCGAATTTGGGAAGTCTGGAACCACCTTTGAATACTTCTCTGCTTGCCCAGGAGAAAACCGGCGGGCTATATATTGCTACTCAGGAAGGTGGATTTAGAGTCGGGTCTGGCGTAGCAGGGGCAGAAAAATTCTACGTACTCGGTGATTCCTATATCAGCAACAATACCAGTATCAGCGGAAATTTAAATGTAGTTTCTGTAGCCGATTTTTCTGCAGCTAACGCGGGGGATGTGTCGGTAGGTAGTAGCTTAGACATCAGCAATGGATTAATAGAAGTAGATGATGTTTTGGATAAGGTTTTGATCAATAATGCATTGCCACTGGGACTGTTATCTATACAATCCGGTCCAGATCAGAATGTAACCGCAACAAGTGATTTTACGGGCGGTAATGCACTTTATATAATCAATCAGAATCTGACAGACGGTGGTGGTTTATCCGGAGTTGGAAAGAATTATGGGGTTTATGCCAGTTCAACCGGCCCATCCGGTATAGCAGTGCTGGGAGACGGAACAAGCCTGGTCAGTTCAACTGGTGGTGGTTTATATGCCAAGGGGAGAGATAGCGTTTACGGTTTGATTGGCAGGGGTCTATATGGAATAGTTGGACTTGATAATACCGAAGATGCAAATAATCCGGTGTTTGTCGGTTCCGGAAATACAGTAGCAGGATTGTTTGAAGGTTCAGTTGATATCATCTCAAGCACAGGTGGTAATAGTGATTTGGTAATTGATGGTAATAACTTCGTCGTCAGAGCTCTGACAAATAAGGTTGGTTTAAGTACGGATAGTCCGGCCACCAGGTTACACGTTGTAGGTGAGGATAATATCTCGTCAGTTTATGGAGTGGCTGGGGCGAATGGTTCCTTATCGGAATTTAGCACACCAACACAAACAGTAGCGGGTGTATATGGTGAAAGCGGAACTGTTACATATGCTGGCACCGGTACAGGATGGAATTTTGGTGTTTATGGTAAGGCGGGTGATCCGGGCAACAGTAGATCAGTAGGGATTATGGGTGTTGAAAGTGGCGTAGCTGGTGATACATATGCCGGATGGTTTGATGGGAATGTTGAGATTGAAGGCAATGCTTCTACAACTTCAATTCTAGATGTTTCCGGTACACTGACTGCAGATTTAAATATTAATGGTTCAGGTAATCTTAATCTCATAGGAGCGGAGAGCGATATTAATCTAACTGGAATAGACAGTGGAATTTTTCTTACCGACCAAGTGAATACGGACGGGGAAATCGAATATATGGGCAAGCTGAATATGTACGGTGGGTTGCCGGTGTATGGAACAAATGATACAACCTGCAACGTCGCTCCCTCCGAATTTAACGAGGGCACAATATACACCTGCAACTGGTGTCCTGTACCGGGAGGACAGCGTTATTTTGCAATTATGGTTCGGATGAATAAGTCTTGGGTGAATATTGGGTACGGTAAGAGTGCAGAATTCGTATGTTTTGGAGAGCCCTATATCCCCGAGCCAACACTTGTACCTCAGAATAACGGCCCAGATGGTGGCTAAGATATTTTTACTGCATTTAAAAAGATTTAATTATATAAATTATAATGAAAAAAATATTTTCCAGAATAAGTAAAACGGCAATGATCAGTTTCTGTGTCGCTATTGTCAGCATTATTGTCGGTTTAGGAATCAATATCGTATATGCCGCCTGGACGGCTCCTATAGGGACCCCACCGGCAGGGACTATTGCTGCCCCCATTAATACCTCCGCTGCGGATCAGTATAAAGTCGGTAGTCTCCGGCTGGGTAGTGCGGCATCGCCGAGTCCTTATAAGTTGTATGTGGAAGGGGACACTTTTTCTCAAGGAAACATTGTGCCTGATACTGCTGGTAATTATTCTCTTGGATCAGGAACATATTTAGCATCAGATACCTGGAGTCAGCTTTGGTTAAAATCAGATACGGCTAATTTCACCAACGGAATTCACTTTGATAATTCTCCTATCGACACCGGTATAAACTATAACAAAACCGATCATCGGTTTAACTTTATTAAAGGTGGAACCATTGCATATATTGGCAGTGACGGTACTTTTTATTCGGATGGGGATATTAATGCGATGAAAGGAATGAACATTGATTCCAACACTTTAACGGTTGATGCGACAAATAATAGAGTAGGTGTTGGTACTGCATCTCCAACATATGCCTTGGATGTTGAAAATGGGGATGCCAGTATTTCAAATGGCAGGGTGATTATTGGTTCAGGAACATTCCCAAATAATAATTCAACACTATATGTCGGTACATCAGGAACTCCCGTATCAACCCTAGGAGCTATTGAAGCATATAGTAATGGGTCTCTATCAACGATTTATGGGTACTATACTGGTGGGTCGGCAGGTAAAGCAGGTGTTGAAGGAGTATCAGTCTCAGGATACGGTGTAAAAGGAACGACAAGTTCAGTTAGTAAGGCTGGTGTTGCCGGCTTTAATGATGGCTATTCATTTAACAATAGCGAGGATATAGCGCCGGGAGTAATTGGAAAAAATACGGTAGATTTTGGTGCGGACACTTACGACCATGCCCAGTCGGCCGGTGTCTTAGGTGAAAGTTCCGGAACAGATCTTTCCCAAGGTTATGTGGATACATACGGTGTTTATGCAAAAGCTGGAACAGCAAGTGCGAATTCCCCGGCGGAATCTATTAAGACCTACGGACTTTTTGCTATTGAGGGTACAGAAATAAATGGTGGAGTGAGCTATGCGGGATATTTTTCCGGTGACGTGCATGTTACGGGTGATCTTACAACCAGTTACGGATCAAATGTAGGTATTGGTACAACCAGTTTAACAGATGCTCTGCGTGTCAGGGGAAATTTGCGAGTAGATAATGAAAATACCAGCACTGCTTATTTACAGATTGATTCAACGACAGCCGCGCCTGCCGCTGCTGATTGTGACGTTGCGGATGAAGTGGGCAGGATGGTGCTTGATGCGACAGGTAACAAATTATATGTTTGTGATGATACGGGATGGAAGTCAGTAGCAATCTAATGTCTACTGTTTAGCGTTAATTAGTTATGCAAAAACACAAAAAAAAATTAATAATCCTGAGTTCCGTAGTTATTTTTTCTGTGTTTGTTTTTCTAGCGGTCTTTAACATAAATAAAGTTGTTGCTGCTCAACCGCCTTGGGACGAGACAAACGTAACCGGCTGGAGTTGGTCGGGGATTTCAACCGATAACGGGTTCGGTGTGCCTGAATTTAGTCACATCGGCTGGTTCAGCAACAACTGCTATAACTATTTTGACTCAGGATTAACCAGCCGTTGCGGAACACGTTACGGTGTTCAAGTTGATCCCGTGACAGGTGAACTTTCGGGTTACAGTTGGAACGGAATAATGGATGATTCAGGTGCAGTAACTGGTGTGGGTTGGTTAGACTTTGCTCCTCAACCTTTTCCCGGACCACCGTACTATTCGGCAAGGATCGAACCAGTTGGCACAGGTTTCGCAGGACAAATTTCCGGCTGGGCGCGGATAAAATCAATCAAGGACGCGGGAGAGGAATTGGGTTATGAAGACTGGGGCTGGATTCTTATGGGACCGGCGCCCGCCAATAACCGCCAGTTTGGAGTAGAGATTAATTTTAACTATGATGATGGTGCACATGGAGGGCAAAATTGTGTACAAGCAAATTATTCCTGCCCACTTTCCGGCTATGCCTGGGCGGGAGGATATTTACCGGGCGATCAATTACCGAGCGATACTTATGAAAATGTTACTACTGGTTTGGGGTGGATAAATTTTGGTCCGGAATATCCTTTAGGAACATCTCTATCATCATATGATTCTGTATCTGGAGATTTAGGTGGGTATGCTTGGGTAGGAAATAATGAAAGTCTTGGTGTCAATATCGGTTGGATAGCCTTAAATTGTTCAACAACAGGAAATGATTGTGGAACCTCTGATTTCAAGGTAAATGCAGATTCTGCGACAGGTGATGTTTCCGGATATGCCTGGATCGGAGAATCAAATGGTGGTATCCCAATCGGCCGGATAGATTTTGACCCAAATCCGTATCCGGCAATTCCCA
This sequence comes from Patescibacteria group bacterium, assembly GCA_041664365.1. Taxonomy (NCBI): domain Bacteria; species Patescibacteria group bacterium. The sequence continues at coordinate 87,013 of JBAYKW010000004.1, read as the reverse complement.
ATCACTCGGCTAAAGTTTTATTAACAGATCAGGCTAAGGATGAATATAATACCCAAGGCTTTGGTACTTATGAAACAGGAGATGCGGTAGGGTGGGCAAGGTTAGTTTCATTACAAAAAGAGGGTGTAAAAGGGCATTTTGAAAACTGGGGCTGGGTTAAACTTCATGCTACTTCTGAAGACGCATTAGCTGGTGTGGATTATGGTGTTTCTATGCAGATTGTTTCAGGAATTTTTGAGGGAGAGGGTTGGTCAGGTGGGGGAACGGTATGTATAGAAGAGGGCTCCCCGTGCTATAATAACTCTGTGGGTTTGGGGTGGATTTCTTTCGATGATTTCGGCGTGGGAGAATATGTTCCGTCATCCTATATCGCACCGTTTTTAGAGACAGTCCAGGGGGATATTTATTCAACAACCGGTGTCGGATCGAATAGTATATTTGATCCTTCAACAAACCCGTTAACTAGAAATTTCTACAATTCGACCTTTTTAATACAGACAGCTGGCACTATTCAGCGTTACACCAGTGAAAATAATTATTTATTGCCATCAGATGATGGTTTGCGTCCGCCGTATGATCCTCTGATTCCGCCACTCGCTAGCAACAAATATACCAATGTGATGGGTAAACTGGATGTGGTCGGGATTACTACTGTTCCACCAGTTGTGCCACTAATAAATACAAATAAATTCGGGAATATTGTTGAAACTTCAAATAAAGAAACCATTTCTGAATATGCCTTATGGGAATCTGATGCGGTAGAATTAGCAGGCAAGGTTTATCATTTTAGTGGCAATCTCACCGTGGATGTGCCCATAGTGATCAAAAGGGGTAATCCAGATGATCAACTAAATGGCTCAAATGCCTCTGGTACGATCGTGGTAGATGGAGATTTGAATATTGAGCGGGACATTTCTTATTATGAACTGTTGGTAAACGAACATTATACTGAACTGAATGATATTCCTTCGGTGGTATGGATAGTTAAAGGCAATGTTAATATCAGTCCGAATGTAAAAAATGTAGCGGGAAATTTTGTAGTAGTAGGTAGCGATATTGAACCGGACGGCGTATTAGATAACGGGACAGGCGGATTCTATACCGGCGCCGGGGACGATAATTTGGTGATCAGCGGATTAGTAGTGGCGCACGAACTATTCCTTCAGAGATCCGGGATTGGGACTTTGGATGATATTCAGGCTTCAGAGCGCATATTCTATGACGGCAGGATTATTATTAATACTCCGCCGGGAGTCGGGGACTTTGCCAAAGCGCTACCCGTGGTTCGTGAAGTGGCACCAATAGAAATAACCACCCCTTAAACAAAATCGAAAAATACAGTAAAATATATATAAATCTATGGCACTATTCAACTCAAAAAAAAGTTATATCGGAATTGATCTGGGAACATCCAGTATTAAAGTTGTTGAATTAGAAAGCGAAAAAGGTAAGCCGAAGTTGATAACCTATGGTTTCGCTGAACAATCAACAGATATCATTAAAAGTGATTCTCAGGAAACACAAAAGGAAATAGTCACCGCGCTGAAAGCAATCATTTCGCAGGCAAAAGTTACCACCCTCAAGGCAGTCGCGGCATTGCCTAGTTTTGCGGTATTCAGTTCGATCATCAGTTTGCCGTCCATGTCAAAAAAAGACTTGGTAGCTGCGGTAAGGTGGGAAGCGAAAAAGTTTGTTCCGATGCCGCTTGAGGAAATGATATTGGATTGGAAGGTTTTAAATGCTGATAAAAAGATGATGGAGGAGGATGCTGATGACAAGGACAAGAAAAAGACGATAAATACAATCGATGCGTCTGGTGGATCAAAAAATATCAGAATACTATTGACGGCTGCTCCAAAAACCCTGGTTAAAAGATATGTCGATATCTTTAAGCAAGCGAATCTGCAACTCGTTAGTCTGGAAACTGAATCATTCGCCCTGGAACGTTCATTAATCGGTAATGATCGATCGGCAACAATGGTCGTGGATATTGGTGCCATCGCTTGTGACATCAGTGTAATTGTTGATGGCATTCCTATTTTAAATCGCAGTGTTGATATTGGAGGTAATACAATTACCAAGGCAATCGCAAATAGCTTGAATGTAAATTTAGACCGCGCCGAACAGTTTAAGAGAGACTTCGGTATCTCAGCCGGCGGTGATGCTTCGCAAGGACAGATTCCTAGAACGATTGAGTTTATTGTCAGTTCTATCATCAACGAAATAAAATTCGTACTCGGGTTATATCAGAATCAAGGTGAAAGGGCGATAGAAAAAGTTGTATTAGCCGGCGGATCAGCTTTTCTGCCGAATCTGACAACTTATTTGGAAAAGGCGCTTAATATAAAAGTTTTCATCGGGGATCCGTGGGCACGGGTTGTCTATCCGGTGGATTTAAAACCGGTACTGCAAGAACTCGGTCCGAGATTTGCTGTTTCAATAGGCCTAGCAATGAGAGAAATTATATAAATTAATATATGGGTGACATAAATCTGCTGAGAGATAAAGATTCGGTGCAGGAAAGGTCTAGAAAAAAGACCGGTGCTGTTGGTATTGAAATGACCCGGCCGAAAAAAGAAAAAGACGATACCGGTAAACAGGTAAAAAAGGGCGGTTTGGTTGAGTTTTTTGGAAAAATATTCAAAAGACAAAAAAAGGAAAGAATAATTTCCCAGAAGGTGATCAAAAAGGATGAAAAAGTAGGCAAAGTAAATTATGAAAGAATTAAAGAATATAAGCCGGAAAAAGTTGAAGATAATTTTCAGGTTGAAATGGAAAAGAATGTTGCCCCAGTGAAGAAAATAGTAAATAGTGAACCGACGCCGGTATTTTTAGAAAAACGGGAACAGAGGATTAATAAACAGAATGTGATACTGGAAAAATCCGGGGATGTAAAAACAGAAAAAGAGGAAGTAAAAAAACCTCGGAAGAAGTTTTTTACCTGGTCAGCTCCAAATGAAAACGCTGCCATGAAAAAAAATGTTTTGGTTGCCAAAAAAGGTGATTTGAAAATGAATGCTTCTGAAAATGCAGATAAATTAGTGCCTTTGGAAGAAAAAATACAGGCATTGGACGTAAACCTGATTCCGGAGGATGTTTTGGGGAAACTTGAGCCGAAGGCAAAACTCAAACAGATGGGGATTGGCGTGGGCATAGTTGTCGTACTGGTTGGGCTGGTTTATGGATATATGATGTATCGGGAATCAAAAATTGAGGGAGATATTGAAGAACTGACTATTCAAATTGACGGTATAGATCAGGAAATAAAAAGTTTGGGAAATGTCAGAAATGACGCGGAAACTTTGAGAAACCAAATTGATTCCATATCGAAGATTCTTGATGACCATATTTACTGGTCGCAATTATTGGCTTATCTGGAAAAATACACTCTGCCAAATGTTTATTATAAAAGTTTGTCAGCAACTCAATCCGGAGTGGTTACACTTTCGGCATCTGCCATAGATCTGGCGACTCTCGCTGACCAGTACATAGTATTCCAGAATGCAACAGATTTTGTGGAGAAGGTAACAATTGACAGCGCAATTTCAGCCGCAACCGAAGTTGATGATTTAAATGTTCAGAACTCGGTAGATTTTAACATCTCTTTAAAAGTTATTCCGGATATTTTCTTTCTTAAAGAAAACTTACCAATATGAGTTATTCATTTAAAAACACAGTATTAGTTTTTATCAACAAATATTTTAAATATATTCAAGTTGCTGTTATTGTTATTCTTCTGATATCAAGCGTTTATCTCATATTGTTGCCGAAATACAGACAAATCAGCGGTGAGGGTTATCTTGATTATGAAAATAAACAGCTGACGCTAGATGCTAAAAAGAAGCAGTTAGTAGAATTGAATGAATTAAAAAATGATCTTTCGCAAATTTCTACAGCGGAAACAGAACGTTTAGGAAAAATATTGCCGTCATCAAGTCAAATCCCGGATATTTTCCTGCAAATGGAAAGTTTGGCGCTGGAAAGCGGTTTAACAGTAAATAGCGTGAGTATCAAAGATAGCGGTGCTGCGCAGAATGCCGCAAGTTCAAACCAAACAGCACCAAACGGTAAAAGTGCTGTTACAAACAAACTGGGAGCCATCAAAACAATAACAGTATCATTATCAGTTAAAGGTGATACGACATATGAGTCGTTGAAAATTCTTCTGGATAATATTGAAAATAACATGCGGATTGTCGATCTTGATTCGCTTTCATTCGTACCGCCGCTGGATGAGGAGGAGGGGTCGTTTTCTCTCAATCTCAATACCTATTACTTGGAGTAATCACACTAAAATATGCTAGTTCAAAAAAAATCACAGAAAAAAAATTTTATTCTTGCCGGATCGCTGGTTCTACTGATTGTAGTAACACTGTTTGTTTTGCTGAAGGGTTCGGGCGGGTCAAATACTGATAATATGAATGACGGATTAGTTAATGGAGGTGACATTATCACTCCGATCACCATCGATATCGACAGCACATTTTTCGGAAAAAAGGATGTTGTCGGATTGAGGGACAGAAGCGGGCAAAGTTATACGGAGCAGTCATCAAGTACACCCACTGATTATCAAGTCACGCCTGCACCAAAAGGAGCATACATATTGAATCCGCAAGTCGGTCAAAAATTGATAATGTACTGGGATTTTGATGACAGATATGTCGCTGTTAAGATATTCCGCTCAGAAAAGCAGGAAGAACTAGGTGAACTGATCGCGGATGTTTCAGATAAAAACTATTATCAGGATACTGATATTAAAAACGGATTATATTATTTTTACACACTCATTTCCGTGGGTGCTAATGGACAGGAATCAGATGATGTGGCCAGATTGACCGGCAGTCCAAGCGATATTTTTGCTCCACAGAAACCGCAGGGGGTAGCAGCGGTTGATATTGAAAACGGAACACAGGTAAAAATATCCTGGGTTGATCCGAGAGATACTGACTTTGCTTATGTCCGGATATATCGGTCGCAAATTGAAGGTGACCTGGGCACTATTATATTAGATAAAGCTGTTGAGGATAATAACTATACGGATGCGAGTGTCATAGAGAATGTTGAATATTTTTATACTATTACGTCAGTGGATACGTCCGGCAATGAGTCTGAAAAATCATTACTGCCTTTGGGTGGGAATAAAAATCCATTTCAACCATCATTCTAATTAAAAATAAAGAGTATTAATGCCGACAAACACTACAAATCAGGGCACAACACTCGATCCTTTGGTGGAGGCTCTACTTGAGGGACGATACATCAGTCAGACACAATACGCGGATGTTCAAAAAAAGAGTTCAATATCCGGGCTATCTGAGATTGATGTTATATCTGAAGAGAATCTTGTTCCTGATGAAGAATTTGCTAAAGTGAAAAGCAGAATTTACGGTGTCCCGTTCATGGATCTGTTCGGTAAGATGATCCGTTCAGAGATTTTAAATATCATTTCACAGGAACTGGCGCAAAACTACCAGATGGTTGCTTTTGATAAAAAGGACAACGAAGTCAGTATTGCCATGCTTCAACCAAATGATTTCAAGGCGCTTGAGGCGACGGAATTTCTGGCAAGGAAAAATCAATACAAGATAAAATATTATGTCACTTCCAAAGGAGCTCTAAACCACGTTATCAAACAATACGCGACTTTATCTGAAGAAGTAGAACAAGCTCTGCAAGGGACGGAGGCGGAAGCTAGGGCTGCTGAAGAAGGAATAGAGCTGGAAGAAAAAGGGCTGGAAGAAGTTATTAAAAAGGCGCCGGTTTCTAAGATGGTTTCAGTAATTTTACGGCACGCCGTAGAGGGTAGGGCATCTGACGTGCATATTGAGCCGGTGGGTAATGAAACCCGTGTACGTTACCGTATTGACGGGGTGCTGCACACTTCGTTGATTCTACCTAAACACGTCCATCCTTCAGTAGTGGCCCGTATTAAAGTATTATCAAATTTAAAAATTGACGAAACACGCATTCCGCAGGACGGTCGTTTCCGCATGAATATTGACGGCAAGGATATTGACTATCGTGTATCAACACTGCCACTCATCAACTACGAAAAGGTAGTTATGCGTATTCTGGATACAACTGAAGGCAGTAAGAAGCTTGAAGATTTGGGTTTTGACGGCAGAAACGCGGAAGTAATGAGGGAAAACATTATTAAAAGCCACGGAATGTTTCTGGTAACCGGTCCGACCGGTTCCGGAAAATCGACAACCCTGTATTCAATTCTGACAGTTATGAATCAGGAGGGAGTGAATATTGTAACATTAGAAGACCCGGTAGAATACTATTTGGCCGGAATTAACCAGTCCCAGATTAATGCGGAAGTTGGACTGACCTTTGCCAGGGGACTGAGGGCAATTTTACGTCAGGATCCTGATGTTATCATGGTCGGAGAAATCCGTGACAATGAGACGGCGGAACTTGCTGTGCATGCCAGTTTGACCGGACATATTGTTTTGTCCACATTACATACGAATGACGCTTTCGGCGCTGTGCCGAGATTGATTGATATGAAGATTGAACCTTTTCTTGTAGCATCATCGACAAATGTTATTATTGCCCAGCGGCTTGTCCGGAAAATCTGCAATTATTGCCCGACTGAGATGAATGTTCCGGAAGCATTTGAAAATGAAATCTGGTCAGAATTGGAAAAAATTCCTAAGTCAGCTATTCCGAAAGATTTAATTATTGCACGACCGCTGAAATTTTATAAAGGACAAGGGTGCGCCCGGTGTGAGCATACGGGTTATAAGAGTCGTGTGGCGATATCCGAAGTTCTGGAAATAAATGAACAGTTGGAAAAAATAATTATGGCGGGAAGCAATACGGATGAAATAAAAGCTGAGTTTAAGAAACAGGGGATGATTTCAATGAAAGAGGATGGTATTATTAAAGCACTGCAGGGAAAAACAACGATCCAGGAAGTTTGGAATGTTACCAGGGAATAATAATTTATAAATTAGAATAAATTAATAGAAAAAATATGCAAATATCCGGCGATGAATCTAGTAAAAAGAAAATTGTTTTAGTGGAGGACGATTCTTTTTTGGCGGGAATGTATGTTTCTAAACTAAATTTGGAAAATTTTGAAGTGAAACTGGCGGAAAACGGTGAGGACGGATTAAAAACAGCTACCGATGAAATGCCGGATTTGATACTTCTGGATATACTTTTACCGAGAATGGATGGTTTTGAAGTGCTGAAGAAGTTGAAAAAGAACCCGGCGACGGCCGATATCCCGGTTATCCTTCTGACGAATTTAGGACAAAAAAAGGATGTTGACCGAGGAATGGCCTTGGGTGCGGTTGATTATCTGATCAAAGCGCATTTTATGCCTAATGAAGTCATTGCCAAAATAAAGAAAATTCTTAAAGTCTAAAATTCTTGCAACAACCAGACCCCACCCTTAGAACAAACGAACAGATAGAAATAAACAGGATTTTAACATCAGTGGCAGAATATAATGCCTCTGATCTTCATCTGTCTGTCGGCAATGTTCCTACGGTCAGAATAGACGGGGAATTGACCCCGTTGCGTGAGGAACAGGTGATCACTCCGGAATTTTTAGAGAAACTGACACTTTTTTTATTGGATGAAAAGCAGAGGGCGGAGCTCGAAAAGGAAAGAGAGATAATTTTTTCATACAATTTTCAAAATCGGATCCGTTTTAAAGTTAATCTTTTTTATCAGGAGGGATATTTATCTGCATCGCTCCGGCTGATAAATTCGGATATCAAAACACTTGCAGAGCTCGGGTTGCCCCGCGCGGTTGAGCAAGTTACTAAACTGAACAAAGGACTGGTTATCGTTTGTGGACCTTTTGGATCAGGTCGTACATCTACACTTGCGGCGATTTTGAATGAAATAAACAACACTAGAGATGAGCATATTCTGACGATTGAGAAGCCGATTGAGTATGTTTTCATGGATAACCGGTGTATAGTGGAACAGAGGGAGGTCGGAAGGGATACCCATTCGTTTGAAAAGGCCCTGCAGTCCGCTTTTCAGGAAGATGTCGATGTAATTGTGGTAAGTGACCTGAAACACAAGAATGTCGTAAAAAGCGTATTTGATCTTGCGGAAGGAGGAAGGCTGGTATTTGCCGGTATGGATACGGACTCTTCAATCAAGACAATAGAAAAACTGATTAATAGTTTCGATGCGCCGGAACAGCATCAGGCAAGAGTACAACTTTCTGAAGTGCTGGCAGGAATTATTGTACAGAGATTGATGCCGAGGGTCGGTGGCGGGAGAATCTTGGTGGCGGAAGTGCTGATACCGACACCGCCGGTCAGATCTGTTATCAGAGAAGGCAATCTGCTACAGCTAAATAACGTGCTCCAGACTTCCAGAGAGGACGGTATGATTTCCCTAGACCGGTCGCTGGCGGAACTGGTTCGAACCGGTGAAATACTGGCGGATAGTGCCATGCAATACGCTGTTGATAAAAATAATTTCCAAATGTTTGTGCAAAGATAACCAATATAAATATGGCAGTATACGATTATAAAGCGAAGGATTTAGAAGGAAACTCCGTTACCGGAGCAGTCGAGGCTTCATCGGAAGTAGTGGCTGTAGATATGTTGAAAGATAAGGAATTAATCGTCCTTTCTTTAAGTGAACGCAGAAAACGGACGCTTTTCCAATCTAGCCTGGGTTTTCTGAACAGAGTCCCGAGAAAAGAAGTGGTAATTTTTGCCAGGCAGTTAGCCGTAATGATTTCTGCCACCGTTCCGATCGTGAAGGCTTTGACTATTCTGACAAAACAGACAGATAATATTACTTTTAAAATTATCGTATCGGAAATTGCGGATGAAGTGGACGGCGGTGCAAGGTTGTCGGATACGTTAGGAAGATACCCCCAGGTATTTGACGATTTTTTCGTTTACATGATCAAATCAGGCGAAACAACCGGTAAGCTGGATGAAACATTAAACTATCTTGCGGACCAGAAAGAAAAGGATTACGATCTCACATCAAAAATCAAAGGTGCGATGATTTACCCGTTATTTATTTTAGGCGCTTTGTTGGTGGTCGGTGTAGTAATGATGATTTTCGTTATTCCGCAGTTGACAGCGGTGCTGGAGGAGGCAGGAGCAGAATTACCTTGGGCGACTAAAATGCTGATTGCAACCAGTGATTTTCTCAAAACTTACTGGTGGACTTTGATTATTATTTCTGTCGGAGGAATATTTGCGTATCGTGTTATTTATCGGACAGCAAAAGGCAAGAGCATTATTGATAAAGCAAAACTGAATGTTCCTGTCTTCGGCAATATTTATAAGAAAATCTATATTACCAGATTTGCCCGCAGTTTTTCCAACCTGATCACAAGCGGTATCCCCTTATCCAGGGCGCTCGGAATTGTCGCTGATGTTATCGGTAATCACACCTATAAAGAGATTACATTAGAAACTATTAAAGAGGTAGAAGACGGAAATTCAGTATCCACGGTGTTTTTGAAACATAAGGAAGTGCCAATCATGCTTTCCCAGATGATGAGTGTCGGGGAGCAGACCGGACGGCTGGATAAAATTCTGGCAAAACTCGCCGACTTTTATGCCAAAGAAGTGGAAAACTTGGTAGCCAATATGGTCAGCCTGATTGAGCCTTTGATTATCGTATTATTGGGCGGAGCAGTCGCGGTACTGGTTGTATCAATATTATTGCCACTATATAGCTTATCATCGGCAATTTAGAGTATTTTTGCTTTCTCTATTTACAATTGATAAAAATTCTGCTATAATAGATGAGTATCAGTCAAATATCGATAATTTTGACAAAACTGCAAAATTATAGTAATATATTAATATATAAAGGTTTTATTAGATTAATAAAATCAAAAAGAAAGGAAGGGAGGTGAACAAACAAATGAGAAACAAAAAAGGTTTTACATTGATTGAGTTGTTAGTTGTTATCGCAATTATTGGTCTTCTGGCCACAATCGCGGTAGTAGCATTGAACAGCGCAAGAACAAGTTCACGAGACGCCAAGAGAATTGCTGATGTAAGGCAAGTCCAAACAGGATTGGAACTTTATTATAACGCAAAGAGTGTATATCCTGTATCAGCAACTGTAGTACCAGTCGATTCATTAGATACACTTAGCACTGCATCAGGAATTACAACTTATCTTTCTGGTGTTGATAACGTCTATGATCCATCAGTTGCGAAAGCATCTGCGGCTTGTACCCTTGGTGAAACAGATCGATGCAATTATGGTTATACAGGTACAACAACCGGCTATAGCATCTACTTCAGTACTGAAGCTGCATCTGGAGCATTAGGGGCAGGTGCACACACAGGAAGTGATTCAGGTCTGATATAGTCGTTAGAAATATTTCGAAATATTTCATAAAGAACCTACTGTTCTAAACAGTGGGTTCTTTTGGTTTTCGGGGCTTAGTATTTGTGAGCATTATCCTATATAATAGGATTATGAATATCAGAAAAATTCTAATGTGTTTGTTGGCAGTTTTGATTATAGCATTACCACTTTTTATCAATACTACAACAAATACGGAATTCACTTTTAATAAAACAAGGATTTTTCAGCTCGGGATACTAGCAATACTATCCGTCATTTTTTTTACTAATAGTTTCAGTTTTAAAGCATTATTCCAAAAATACAAACGGATAATCATATTATTATGTTCATATTGCTTTGTATTAACACTAGCTACGATATTTTCAGAATCACCATATCTTAGTTTCTTCGGATCAGGGAGGTTACAGGGGTTAATGCAATATCTATTTTACCTGTCATTTGCTTTTGTTACATTAACTCTCATTACTAAAAAACATTATGTAGTAAATCTGATTTATTGGATTGTCGCCGGATCAGTTTTAGTCAGTATTTTTGGGTTTTTGGAACATGTTGGTTTAAATTTATTTATGTATACGGTCTTTGACAAAGGCGTTGCTTCAACGCTTGGTCACCCGAGCTTTTTAGGTGCGTATTTGGTAATGATAATCCCATTAACAATCGCTTTAATATTTTTTACTACATCCAAGATTAAAAGATGGGCAGTAATAATATTGGCACTGCTACAAATAGTGGTCCTGTATTTTACCTATACCAGAGGTGCGTGGATTGCTTTTATTGGAGCGACTATTTTTGCAGTGATTTTGGTTTTGATAAAACAAAAAAAGAGGAAATTGCTATATTCATTGATAGTTTTACTGGTTGTTAGCGGTGGTCTATTTATCGGCACCGGTTTATTTAAAACAGTTGTTGATTATCAGACAGGTTCGGGGGCATTAAGAGTGCTATGGGCAGAGCAGGCTACGCAAGCAATAAAAGAAAAGCCTTTAACGGGATATGGTTTGGAAATGCAGGAAGATGTTTTAATTCGCTATTATAACCCCTTGCAGGGAGTTTATAGTTCTTATAATGTTTTTGCTGATCGTGTACACAACGAATTTATGGATCAGGCGTTAACTGCCGGTTTGATTGGTTTGTTGGTATATCTTGCAGTTCTTATTTACACATTTTATCAGGCAATTAGGTATTTTCTTCTGAAACGAAATAACAAAGAATCAATCATCATATTAGCATTAATAACAGGAATGTTTGCATATTTAGTCCAGGGTATGTTCAGTTTTTCTGTCACGGTGCTCAGTGTATATTTCTGGTTATACATATCGCTTATTTTTATCACAATTTACTTTGGTAATAAAAATATTGATTCGGAAGAGAACGGGATTGTTAAAGGCAACAGAAGATGGAACAGTTTATTTGGAATTGTATTTGTCGTTTTGATCGGAGTAATTATTGTACGGCCAATTATTGCTGACAGTAAATTGAAGCAAATGATGAGCATAGATATAACTGACCGGTTTGCCTATTATGAAACACAAGACTTGCATGCAGGTATAGTTCCTTTTGTTGAAAATAGTTCAGGAGAAATATTATATCGTTTTCGGTATGTTGATTTACTGATTAAACTGGCATCAAACCAAAATGATTTAGAAAAAAAAGAAAACATTTTTTCCCACGCCGAAGCGGAGTTAAATATAATCAAACAAAAAAATCCGGTCAGCACTAATTATGATTATAAAATGGGTGAGTTGATGCGGGAGTGGGGGATGATCGATGCCAACAAGTTCGAGATTATGGATCAATCCTTTCGGCAAGCAACCATAAAAAGTCCCAATTATGCATCGGCTTATTTTTTCTGGGGTATGGGCTTGGAGACGGCGGGCAACGTGCCTGAAGCAAAATTAAAATATTTAAAAGCGATAGAATTGTTTGCCGATCCGAACACTTTTGGTATTACATTTGATGTAAAAAGGTATTTAACACTATCGATTGCAGATGTTTATTATAGGTTATCGGAAGTTGAGAATTCTCTTGGGAACACGGATTTTGCGGATAAATATTATAAAAAAAATCAGGAGCTGATTGCTCCATATTTATAGAATAGATTTTAGAATAAACTATTCTACTACTTGCTGTGTGACAATTGTTTCACGCAGTTTTCTAATAGACTCTATCTGTCCTAGTAGCTGATTCTGATCAGCATGCATTTTAATCACAGTTTCATCATTATAAAGTTTTAGTGCGACATCCAAGATTTCAATAGCTTGATTATATTTTTTCTGACGCTGAAGTATAAATCCAAGCAGTTGGTATTGGTATATTGTATTGGGGTCATAGACCATAGCTTTTTGTAATTCAATTTCCGCTTCCATAATTTCTTCATCTTCACCGGAACTCACGAAATTTAATGCATAACCCAATGCTTCATGTCTTTTTGCGGAGAGCGGGTCAAGTCTGACTGCTTCTCTAGCATATTTAATAATGTTGTATTGATTTTCTTCTCGTATACCTCTATGATCCAGTAAACTGATTTGGTAACTTTCAGCAAGATTTTTGTATAAATCTGCATTAATTGGGTTGATGGCAATTGCTTTTTTCAACATTGCGATCGAATTAATATTATCGCCAAATTCATTTTGTGCAATATCGACTTTTTTGTTCCATAAATCAGTTATTGTCGGCACAATAATCAGATAACCGAAAACAAGTGAGGAGATAAAAAATAATATCTGCGTTTTTACATTGCCTTTCCTGTCTTCAGATGGCTCTATATCTTTTCCGAAAGAAGTATTCGCTAAAGCATAGATCAATCCAGCCTCAATAAACCAAAGTAACAATAATGAAGGAACTTCCCAGTCAACATCAGTTAAGCTGTGCCCAAAAGATGCGACAATTCCTCCAAATATCCCAACGGCATAATAATATATTGACTTATCATCAGGTCTGTAATTTTTGAGCAATATCTTTGCTTTTCGAGCAACAGCAAAAAGGAAAGCAAGGAATGCAATTAGTCCAAATACTCCCAGTTCGGTCAGGAAAAGTAGCAGACTATTATGCGGGGAAACTGAGAAGGACCAAACGTTCTGCTGGTAGTGGGTATAGATGGTTTCAAAATTGCCGATTCCAACGCCTGCCCATGGATAGTTAGTAAACATCTCCAAGCTGGTTCTCCAATAATCAATCCGATTACCGACTGCAACAGACTGGATTACATTTGCATCCTGAATGGATTCACTGCTTAAAGGAGCATGGAGCTGTAATAGAGCTGTCACTAAAATTACTGAAATTAAAATTACGACGGAAAGTCTGATAATAAGTTGTTTGGCCGGCAATTTTCTTAAAAACCAAATTAGCATGAGGAGAACAAACGCCATTGCAATCCAACTGGCCTGGGAAAATGTGAAATACAAATTGACAGTTAATAAGATTGTGGCTACACCAAAAAAAATATTTTTACTTTTTCCTTTTTCAACAAGGAATTGGGTTAATGTAATTGGCAGAGTAAGCAAGATAAATCCGGCAAAAATATTACGCCACCCGAAAAAAGAAGCAACGCCCAGGCTGATATCACGAAGCTGAAAGAAATTTACAATTCCGCTGATCGCAGAAATAAGTGCTACCGATGATAGCACAGTTATAATAATTTTAATCTGATTGCCATTCCTGATAAATTTTGCAACCAGCCAAAATGCAACAATGAACAGCGTGTACATTACCAAATCCAAAATGCTATTGTACTTATAGACGGAAAAAACAGTTGAGAGGACAAGGAAAAAAATAAATGCACTCAGGGTTATTGGAAGTTTAACCTTTTCACTTTTTGTACGGGAAATGGTTAGTAAAAAAACTGAAAGTATAATTATTTCAATAATCGCCAAACCCCATACAGCACGGCTGGACCAGCCTAAAAGAGTAACTGCGATTATTGCACTAATGCCAAACAAAATTGTATATGAGTTTTTATTTACCAGTTGCATTGATAATGTTTTGATAAACCACCAGTGTTTTTTGAGCGGTTTTTCCCCAGGAGAAGTTTGCTAATATATGATTCTTTAGATTATCTGATTTTGGAGATTTTAATGCATCAAGCACGGAGTTTTTTATTGAGCTAACATCTGCCGGATCACAGTATTTTGCGAAATTGCCTAAATACTCTTTTGCGTAACCCCGGTCAGTGCTTACAACATTACAACCTGCCAGCCCCGCTTCTAAACTGACTAATCCGCATGTTTCGAACCAGCTGGGTAATACATGCACCTTGGCGGATGCATAGGCTGATTTTATCAAATCTTTTGAAGCATCGGTAATCAGTAAAATATTTGAATTATTGTTTGCTGTTTTATTAATATGTCGAAAATATTTTCTGTGATTTTTCTGTGGTTTTCCAATCAGTACTAATTTTATGCCGGTATTTTTTAATGCTTTGAGTGATTTAATATGGTTCTTAATGCTGGAGAAGTTGGCAACACAGAGCACAAAATCTTGAATACCATATTTTTGTCTGAATAAATCCGGATTAACATCTGCAAAATCCGCGTCAATTCCATTTGGTACAATAAAATATTTATTATGTATTCCTAAATCATTTTCCAGTAGATTCATTTCCAGTGTGGAGTTTAGAAGCAGGGCATTAACATTATTCAGTACTTTTTGCTGTTGCTGTACATAACCATTGATAAGTTGATAGAAGTATTGTTGATATAAATGAATATTTGTTATTGCTCTCAATGATAGCTTAAATAGTTCTTTACTATTTTTATCCGGAATTAACTTCATGAAAATACTTTGTAATCCATATCTGCCTTTACGGTCCCACTCGTCAAAATTTTGATAGAGGGGAGTAAGTACAACCGGCTTATTTTGATTTTGAGCATTTTGAAACTGGGCATACGTTTCATGCGGTCGGGTAATATTAAAAAGATGCACAATATCGTATTTCGACAAATCCGGCTGCATTTCCGTTGAAATATCAACAGCCACATCCAGCTTTCTCAGATATTCTGCAGTTTTATTTATTTGCAGGGTATCACCGCCCGGTTTACTGTTTAGGTCGGCCCTACTGTTTAAAAGAATTTTCATATTTTTTAGTTAAAATCATGTGTGTTATTATCGAGACAGAAAAAAGAAGATTATTTTGTAAGCGTTTGCCTACCGCCAACAAATAATGTATTTATGACTAATCTACCCATAAAAATAATTTACATTTAACTGGAATAATGGTATTATTATACCAGAAACTGGGCTTAAAATAAAGGTTAATTTTATTTTTCATGCAATTCTTTCGCAACCTGTTAAAATACATTTTTGATCTTGTTGTTGCTCTGATGTTGCTTATACCAGCGGTGCTTTTTAGTATTGTAATAGGGATGATAATTAAATTTGATTCTAAAGGGCCCGTGTTTTACAGACAGAAGAGGTATGGCAGAAATAACAAGCCGTTTATGATGTATAAATTCAGAACGATGATCGTGGGTGCTGACAAGCAACAAACCGCATTGCAATCCAAAAATGAAGCGTCCGGTTTTTTGTTTAAAATGGCAACAGATCCTCGGCAAACTAATGTCGGACGATCACTCCGAGGTACCGGGTTAGATGAAATTCCACAAATATTTAATGTTTTAAAAGGGGAGATGAGTTTGGTCGGCCCTCGCCCGCTGCCAACTAGTGATGTTGATTTCAGTAAATTACAGGTTCAACCGGACCTCTATCAAAAATGGGAAATACGTATGAAAGCCAGGCCGGGGATTACCGGATTATGGCAGGTGAACCCCGGCGATCATTCATTTGCTAATATGTTGGAATTGGATGAAAAATATGTTGAGAATTTTTCACTGGTGACTGATTTTGAAATCATTGTCAGAACTGCTCAGATGGCTTTAAGTGGCATTTTCCCGAAGCTTATCCGAAATCCTAAAAATGACCCCGGGATAAATAAAAAATTTCAAACTGTAAATAAAAAATAATGTTCGAAGTAATTGCATTAGTTTTCGGTCTGATCATTGGCAGTTTTTTAAATGTCGTGATCTATCGGATGAAACACAAAAAAAGCTTTCTGAAAGGAAGGTCTTTTTGTACGCATTGTAAAAAATCATTATCAGTTTTGGATCTGGTCCCTGTTTTCAGTTTTGTGTTTTTGCGCGGGAAATGCCGTTATTGCAAAAAAAGCATTTCCAAGCAGTATCCTTTGGTTGAGCTTGCGACTGGATTGGTATTTCTTGTGCTGTATCTAAAATTCGGTCTGACCTTGGAATTTTTTCTATATGCGCTGTATTCTGTATTTCTGATTATTATATTTGTTTACGATTTGCTCTACTATCTGATACTGGATTCTGTTTCAATCCCAGCGATTATTATTGGGTTTATCGGATCATTAATGCTTGGATTTTCACTGACGAATATCCTGATTGGTGGTATAATAGGGTTGAGTTTTTTCCTACTGCAGTTCGTAATTTCCAAGGGAAAATGGATCGGTGGGGGGGATTTAAGACTGGGATTGATGTGCGGGTTCATGGTGGGGTGGCCCAAAATTCTACCTCTACTTGTCATAACATATATCAGCGGTGCAATCATATCTGTTGGGTTGCTGGCATCCAAAAAAAAGAAATGGCAGGACTCTGTGCCCTTGGGAATATTCCTAACATTAGCAACGCTCATAGTGTTGTTGTTTGGGGATCAGATTATTGACTGGTATACTATTTACTAAAAAATACGATGAAGTATTTCAGTCTGAAAAAAAGAAACGGTTACACATTACTGGAATTACTGATTTCCATATCAATTTTTGTAATCATCTCCGTGGTGGTGGTGAACAACTTCCGACAAGGTCAGAAAATGGATGACTTAAGAACCGGTGCGGTGGAATTGGTTAATAATTTTCGTGAAGTCCAGAATTTGGGAATGTCCGGTCAGGTAGTAAAAGTCTGCAAAGGCGGAGATCGAAATTTACTGTCCTGTACGAATGATACTGAATGCGAAAGTTTAATCCCTCCAAATGGAACTTGCGGTTTGGTTCCGATCGGGGGGTTTGGTATAGTATTAGACAAGCTTGTTGATGATAGTTCTGCCAGATGTCATGAATCAACATTAATGGAGTGTCCGACAACTTATACACTTTTTGCTGATATCGGAGGTATAACGGGAAAGTTTAATGCAGGGACTGATATTCCATTGGATGGAAAAGAAAATTACTCTTTACCCAATAACGTTAGGATAAAAGACTATCTAATAAAGTGTTCCTGGATAAATTCTCCCGGGGATTCACTATGTCCCGATGCTGATTTTAATGGAATTGATGTTTCTTTCCGTCCCCCAAAACCAACACCATTTTTTGTTTTACATATAGATGATCCGGTAATTTATTATGAACAAACAATAAAAATATTGCTTGAGCACAAAACTACCCACAAATGTCGTATGGTTATGATTAATGGTGTTTCAGGTGAGGTAAGTGAGTCAGCAAACCCTGGGTGTTTATTACAGAATCTGTAATATATGATTATCAAACGAATCACAAAAAATAATAAGGGACAGAGTCTGATAGAACTGGTGGTTGCCATCAGTATCATTCTAGTTGGGGTAATCAGCACACTGGTTCTGACCATGGCTACGATCAGGGGAGGTACAGCGAGCGAAATGCAGACGATCGCCGGTAATCTTGCCCGCGAAGGTATGGAAGTAGTCAAGCAACAAAGGTACAACAACTGGTTAAAAATTGAATCTAATTCATTAGATTTTACGGCTTGGGACACTGGTTTAAATGATGTAACTCCAAGTTATGTTTATTTGGCCAGATTCAATCCCAATGTGACACCGGCGTCCTGGAGTTTGGACTCCAACGGTGAAGATACGACCGCGGACCCGTGTATCACTAGTGAAAGATGCCGAATTTATCTGGAAAATGGAATATACCGGCACAAGTTATCAGGGGAAACGATTGATGTAACTCTAGCAACACCTTTTTCTAGGACGATTATAATAAAATCAATATGTCAGAAGTCAGATGGAGCAGTAGAAAATTATCGAGAAGAAGCAGTTTGCCTTGCTGATGAAATAAAAGTTGGCGTGCAGGTGTTAATAAACGTTGTGTGGCAAGAAAGAGGATCAACTAATACAACTAACAGTGTAACTCTTGAGGATCATTTGTATAATTGGAAGTAGTATATAAGTAATTGGTAATTTGTAATAGGTAATTGGCAATAATAGATTAATCAGGATGATCAAAAAGATTGCTAGAAAAATACTGAATCAATCCGCGCCGGGATTTTCTTTGATGGAAATGGTGGTGGTTTTAGCTGTGTTTTCAATGACAGCACTGATGGCTGTTGATTTATTTGTGACCGTTACGAATGTTCAGAGGCAAGTGCGCAATCTCCAGGTAGTACAGAGTGATGCCAGATTTGTTATGGAGTCAATTGCCCGGGAGGCGCAGGTAGGCACTATTGATTATGATTTTTATCGGGGCCATTGCGAGGGGGGAACTGACGAAGAGGGAATTAACTATACTTCTTGTATTAGCGATGCAGATTGCAATGGGGTATTTGGCGAGTGCATAAACATTGATATATCTGCCGGACCTGTAAATATATTGGCCACAAAGGATCAGGAGAATAAGCAAGTGATTTATCGGTATGATTCAGCTAGTGAAGAAATAGAAGTTTGTTCCAACAGTTCTTTTTACCGAAATCGTTGTTCAGCGGAAATTAACTGGCAAGTGGTTACTCCGGAAAAAGTCAGAATTTCATTGTTATCTTTGTACATCTTTCCGCATTCCGACCCTTTTTCAATACCAACGGGTTGTTCGGTTGATTCTGATTGTTATCCGGAAATTTGTACTGATAATCTGTGTGCAATACCGGACGTCCAGCCGATGGTAACAATTGTTATGAACAGTAAAGTGGGTGAGGGGATAGAGGGGGAAGAGGTAAATCTTCAAACTACTGTAACTTCAATGATTTTCCGAAGATAAATGATATATACTTTTAAAAATTTAGGTAATCGTATCCTCAGATCCAAAGGCAGACCCGGACAGGCTTTGCTATTTTCTTTATTGATTATGGCCAGTATTACGGCGGCCGGAGTTGGATTTGCAACGCTGATTATCAGTCAAATCAGATCGGCAGAAAATATTGAAAACTCTATATCGGCTACATACGCCGCAGAAAGCGGACTGGAAAAAGCTTTACATATTGTTAAATCAAATCGGAATGATGCTGATAAGACACTTGATAATACAATTAATGATATCAAAGCAGTTTCAAAAACTTTTTCAACACCCGGATTAAATGTTGACTTTGATGAATTAGGAACGACCAGTGAGGAAATTAGCAATAAGTTTTCACTTGTGCAGGACGAGTCAAAACAGATAGATTTATATAATCCAGATATTCCCGACCAGAATAACCAAATCAAATATTTGTATTTATCGTGGGATAATAACCCGGTATCAACAAGTAAAACAAATTATAATGCCGGTTATGGGACTGGTTCAGAATGGGTTGAGGTCAGCTGGACGGGGTGGAATTTAGCGGGGGATTCTTTTGAAAACGTGGAAAAGGTATTGATTGCCAGTGACGGGCTTGTATACAGCGATGATCCTTCGGGAGGGTTATTATTTTCGTCACTTTGTCCTACGACATCATTTGTTCAATGTACGCTCGTTGATCTGGTTCTGCCGGTAACTCCGGTACTAACCAATTTCCAAGTCAGGATTAAAGCACTTTATACAAATATTGACGACATTGAAGTGAAAGCGCTTGATTCCGCGGGTCAATTTGTGAATATTCCGTCGAGAGTCAAAATAAAAACGATCGGCAATTACGGGCGTACTCAGCAGGCACTCAATGCATCCATGCCGTGGAAGATTCCGATTTCTGGGTTGTTTGATTATGTTCTTTTTTCTCAGGAACAGATAAATAAAGCGCCGGAAACAAACTATCAGACATCAGGGCCGATTGAAATTGAGCGGGGGATTACTTCGGGTGATTCGTGCGACTGTATCTCTCTTCCGGATCTTTGTTCTGACTATGACACTTGCCGCGGTTCGTATACGGGTTGCCAGGATGATTATCCTGGGGAAGGATTAAATTTCACAGCGGAATATTGGAGGCCTTGGTTGTATTGTGACAAAAACATAACTGCTGATATAGGGAATGATATTTCCGCAAGCGGCTGGGGTTCATGCCAATTATATTATCTTCCAGGGGCGTGTTCTGGAACTCAAGAAAAAGCACAGATCAAAAAGAATATCGAAGCTGATGATTTACCATTTGATGAGGGAGATTACTACGTATCATTGAGGGCTCTATATAATTCAAACCAGAATTCAGAATTATTAAAGGTTACTATTGAAGATGGCACTTGTGGTTTGGTTGATCCCTGCCAGACAATCAATGTGAAAGATTTGTTTGCCACGATGGCTAACCCGGCGGTGACGGAATACAAAACTTGTGTTTCACAAACAAAATTGCATTTGAAGCCAAATGATAAAATATTATTTGAATATGGGGATGGTGATGAGAAAAATACTGTAAATCTGGACTGGTACCAGTTTTCTAATGGCATCCCGCCGGGAGTGTCGGAAAGATGTGATTCCGATTTTACTCCGCTACGGATACAGGCGGAAGATGGAATACCGAGAGTTGAAACAGCTTCAGCCTGCTCATGCAATGATGTTGCTTGTAATCCATTAGGAGCTTGTATTGAACTTGGTTGGACACCTGCTTCATTTGGAGATTTGGAAACACCTTTAGCAGAATGTTTCAAGTATAATAACGAAACAATTTTCCCGCCTGAAGCATGGGATAAGGAGTTTAACCGTGCTAACGGTTGGGGCTCATGCTTATTAAACAGTGATCGGTGGATAAAATATGAGGTGCCAGCTGGTGTCAGTTCTGGTCCTTACTATCTTTCTGCGCGAGTTGGGTTCACCAACGATGCTGGAAATATTGTTAAAGCAGAGGTATATGATGAAGTGGGGGTATTAACTGAAACATTTGTATCAAATGATTTGTGGGGATCTGCAAATGTTCCTGAAAATGCATTTGTAGAATGTACATTCCCAAGTCATATATTCCTGGAATCAGGTTACGAAATTAAACTATCCGCAACAAACAGTGATGTTTTTATAGACTGGTTTGAAATATCAGATACTCCTCCCGGCTATCAGAGCTGTAATGGTTCGCCAATCCCACAAGGATAAAATCCGAACAAAGATATTTTTTGGTAAAATGAATAAAAAAGAAGCAAAATCGCGCATCGAAAAATTGAAAGAAGAAATCAACCATCACCGGTATCTATATCATGTTTTAGATAAACCGGTGATTTCTGATGCGGCTTTGGATTCTTTAAAACACGAATTAGAACTCCTTGAAAAAGCGTTTCCTGAATATTTAACACCTGATTCACCAACACAGAGAGTAGGTGGAAAGCCACTGGATAAATTCAGTAAAGTTCAGCACGCGACAAGAATGCTGTCACTTAATGATATTTTTTCCAAAGAGGAGCTTCTGGAATGGGAGGAGAGAAATAAAAAACTTTTACCGTCAACAAGTAAAATAAATTATTATACCGAAGTCAAAATGGACGGCTTGGCACTTTCATTGAAGTACAGTAATGGCCTACTGAAGCAGGGTTCGACAAGGGGAGACGGCAGAGTAGGGGAAGATGTAACTCAAAATATTAAAACCATTCAATCAATACCTTTGCGGATCAACATTGATTCATTGGATAAAAAAGTCAGTCTGCAGGCAAAAAAAGAAATAATCGTGCGGGGTGAAGTATTCATGGCGACGGCTGATTTTCAAAAACTGAATCAGGAGCAGGTAAAAAAAGGTGAGTCGGAATTTGCCAATCCCCGTAATGCGGCCGCGGGCTCAATCCGCCAATTGGATTCTAATATTGCCGGATCGCGCAGGTTAAGCTTTATGGCGTATGACCTTGTCACTGATCTTGGCCAGAAAACACATAAGGAGGCTCATAAAATTCTTCAGCGCCTAGGTTTCAGGGCGGGGGAAGAAAATAATGATTCGCTGAATAGTTTTTGTGATGATTTGTCTGCTGTTGAGGAATTTTACCGGAATATCAGCAAGAAAAGGAAACAACTTCCATTTTGGATCGACGGAATTGTAATCAATATCAATGATCTGAATATTTATCAGAGATTAGGTGTGGTCGGAAAGGCTCCGCGCGGTGCTGTCGCATACAAGTTTCCCAGCGAACAGGCCGTGACGATCGTCGAAGATATCCAGGTGCAAATCGGGCGGACAGGGGCGCTGACTCCCGTTGCACATCTTACGCCGGTTAGAGTTGCGGGCAGTACAGTTTCGAGAGCAACACTGCATAATGAGGATGAAATTGAAAGGCTCGGTTTGAAGATCGGCGATACTGTGATTATTCAAAAAGCGGGCGATATAATTCCTGACATTGTCGAAGTCCTGCCGAAAATGCGAACCGGAAAAGAAAAAAAATTTGTCATGCCAAAGATCTGCCCGATGTGCGGATCAAAGGTACTGCGTAAAGAGGGGGAGGTCGCGCATTATTGTACTAACAAAAATTGCTTTGCCGTACAAAGGGAAAGTATTTACCATTTTGTTTCCAAAAAGGCGTTTGATATTGAAGGATTGGGTCCAAAAATAATTGACAGTTTATTTGAAAACAATCTGATAAAAAATGTTGTAGATATTTTTGATTTAACATTTGATGAATTAAAATCATTGGAAAGGTTTGCGGAAAAATCAGCGGAAAATACTATTAAAGCGATTAATAATTCGAAAAACATTACACTGGCCCGTTTTATTTATGCCTTGGGCATCCGCCATATCGGAGAAGAAACTGCAATTGATTTGGCGGATAGTTTTGGTAACATTGATAAATTGAAAAAAGTAAATCAGGATGACTTAAGCAATATTCATGATATCGGCGGAGTAATGGCGGATTCAATTGTAAAATATTTTAAGGATCAAAATAATTTAGATATAATCAATGGACTGCTTGAAAGAGGTGTAAAACTGATTAATCCAGTATCCAGAAAACATACGGCAATTACAGGAAAGAGCTTTGTTGTTACCGGCACGCTCAACTCGCTTTCCCGGGAGGAAATAAAAGAAAAAATCAGAGTGGCAGGAGGTAAGGTGTCCAGTTCGGTTAGTAAGCAGACGGATTATTTGATCTATGGTGATAATCCTGGTTCAAAGTATGAAAAAGCGAAAAAACTTGGTATTACTGCTGTTTCTGAACCGGAATTTCTTGCCATGCTGGAGTAAATAGTGATAAAATAAAAAAATTATGAATCTGACAAAAGAAGAAGTTGAACATTTAGCAAAGCTTGCTCGGATCGATTTGACTGCCGAAGAGGTGAGTAGATTTCAAAAACAAATCACCTCAATTTTAGATTATATAAATATATTGAATAAGGTTACGGTTGAAAAGGGCGAGAAGATCGTAATATCGGACAATGAAAATATTTTAAGAAATGATATTGTGGTAGAGTCAAAAAATCAGGAAGCGTTAATCGGGCAGGCGCCGGATCAAAAAAACGGCCACATCAAGGTTAAGACAATACTGAACAAAAATGAAACTATCTGATTTGTCACTGAAAGAGGTATCTGAAAAAATTCGAGATCGGAAGATTTCTTCTTTTGAGTTAACACAGGAATATCTGGGAAATATTGAAAAAGCAGAACCGAAAATATCAGCATATCTTGAAGTGACAAGAGATCTGGCAATAAAAAGCTCAAATCTGGCAGATAAAAAAATAAAAGATAAACAATATGACTCTCCGCTTTTAGGCATACCGGCGGCACTGAAAGATAATATGCTAGCGGTCGGAACGCGAGCTACAGCCGGATCAAAAATTCTGAAAAAATACCAGTCCATGTATGATTCTACTGTGGCAGCAAAGTTAAATAAAGCCGGCATGGTACTTTTAGGTAAAACAAATTTGGATGAGTTCGCTATGGGTTCTTCAACGGAAAATTCGGCATTTCAAATCACAAAAAATCCATGGAATTTGGAAAAAGTTCCGGGAGGTTCATCCGGCGGCTCGGCTGCTGCTGTGGCAGCGAAGGAGTGTGTCTATGCATTGGGTTCGGATACCGGCGGATCAACCAGACAGCCGGCGGCGTTTTGCGGTGTGGTGGGATTAAAACCGACCTACGGGAGAGTATCACGCTACGGGTTGATTGCTTTAGCCTCGTCTTTAGATCAGATCGGGCCGATTACAAGGACGGTAGAAGATTCAGCAATAGTTTTAAATGCAATTGCCGGACAAGATCCGCATGATTCTACGACTGCTCACGTTCCATATGAAGATTTTACAAAATACCTTTCAAAAGATATTAAAGGTTTAAGAATCGGCATCCCGAAAGAATATTTTGTCGGGGGGATTAATCAGGATGTAGAAAAAGGTGTTCGTGATTCAATAAAACAGCTAGAAGAAATGGGAGCCAGCATCAAAGAGGTGAGCCTTCCCTATACCGATTTTGCATTGGCGGTTTATTATATTATTCTTCCGGCCGAAGCCAGTTCCAACTTGTCACGGTATGACGGCATCCGTTATGGATATTCAATCATCCAGGATGATAAAAACGTAAAAGATTTATTTTCAGTTTACAGCAAATCCCGGGCCAATGGATTCGGTGATGAAGTCAAACGCAGAATAATGATCGGTACCTTTAGTCTTTCCAGCGGGTTCTATGATGCATACTACCGCCGTGCCCAGAAAATACGTGAACTGGTAAAAAATGACTTTGCTGAAGTGTTTAATGAAGTTGATGTTCTGGTTACTCCAACTACTCCCACAACTGCTTTTGGTATAGGTGAAATGGTAAATGATCCATTAACAATGTACCTCTCTGACATATTTACCGTATCGGCAAATATCAGCGGTATCCCGGCCATATCCGTACCTTGCGGATTTGCAGGCGGCCTGCCAATCGGTCTGCAATTTATGGCAAAACCATTCGCAGAAAGCATACTTTTCCAGGTTGCCCATAATTATGAAAAAAATAATGATTGGTATAAAAAATGGGCGGAATTTTAACAGTATATTGCAGATTTTATATATTTGTGTTATAGGTAAGAGAGGGAGATAATTAATAAAACTAATAATCACAATCCAAATAACATTATGAGCAAGCAAAAAATCCTCCTAATTGAAGACGATAAAATGTTACTGGAGATGTATACCGCAAAATTTACCAGAGAAGGGTTTGAAATAGAAACTGCGGAAAACGGTTCTGACGGACTGAAAGCTGCGCGAAATGCAAAACCGGATATGATATTACTGGACATTATCATGCCGAAACTGGACGGATTTGCTACTTTAAAGGAGATTCGCAAAGACGAAAATATTAAAGATGTTCCGGTTATTTTGTTAACAAATCTCGGCCAGGACCAGGATATCCAAAAAGGAAAAGATCTGGGAGCGGATGACTATTTTGTAAAAGCAAACCATACACCGACAGAAATAGTCGAAAAGGTTCAAGACTTACTTAAGAAAAAAGGGAATATTCAACAATGAAACAAAGATCGCTAATTATCATAAAACCTGATACCCTGCAAAGGAATCTGCTAGGAGAGGTTGTTACACGTTTTGAGAGAAAAGGATTAAAAATTGTTGGAATGAAAATGATCTCAATAGATGATGCTTTGATCGCAGTTCACTATGAACATCACCAAGACAAACCTTTTTTTGAAGATTTAAAAAAATTTATGCAGTCTTCCCCCGTAGTTGTGATGGTGCTGGAGGGCTTCGGTGCAATTAATGCCATCCGTTTGATCGTCGGACCGACTTCCGGAAGAGAAGCGGATGCAGGAAGCATTCGAGGTGACCTTTCAATGAGCAAAGGCCATAATATTATCCACGCCTCGGACTCGCCTGAATCAGCCAGTAAAGAAGTTTATCGTTTTTTCAATGAGGACGAATTATTTAACTACAAGAAACTGGATTTTTCGGCGATCTATGATGACGATGAACTGAAAGAAATGGAAAAATAGCTTGACAGCAGATTCATACTGGCATAATATTCCAATCAACAATATGCAAAAAACAATTTCCATTATTAACCTGATTATTACCAGAATCTCTGGCTAGTTTTGCATTAATTCACATTAATTAAACTAGCCGAGAGGCTAGTTTTTTAAAATCCATGAACTACAAATCAAACCTAATTATTAAACTGATTACGATTATCATCTGCCATTGATGAGAGGTTTGGTATTAAAATTTTACAACCGGCCTCATCTCGCCGGTTCTTTGTTTGATGGTTGGTAAGGGTGCTTATTAAGTATCTTTACGAGCCATAAAACTCGATTTTGTACATTAAGATAATGGGAATAATGATTTCCCGATGCAATATTCACAATATCCGCAGTTCAGGATGTGAACTTCAACCTGAAGGGAAAAGGAATGGTCTACAGAGGACATAATTACCTCGTGCCCTCTGCTTCTAGCGGAGGGCATCAGCCAGACGCGCCGTTTGGGGCTTACTTCGATCCTGCCACCCAGAGATGGAGGTGTAAACACTGCAAACTCTCTCTGACCAATTGCGTTTGTCGAGTCGATTCCCGTCAGAGAATCACCAGCCAAGATGATGTTGGTAACTCCATGGAGGATGTGTGATGACTCAGAAGTTGCCGGAAATTGATTTCCAGAAGAAGGACGGAAGCCAGGGTCGTGCCCGTCTTGAGGATGACGGCGTGTACCGCTGTGTGGACTGCCGGACGCGGATCGATTTATGCGTCTGCCACTGTCCGGGTATTGACACTCTGAACGATCTGTTTGCCTAGGTTGCCGTTATGTAACCACAAGAACCGTTTCAAACCGGAAAGGAACAGCATGGATTCGCAAGCTGCCACTGTCTTTGACCAGGTACAGGACATCCGGTGTCCGGACGGCGTTATACTGACCGAGACCGGTCAGTACCAGTGCGCGGGATGCGGTCTGCATCCCAATAACTGCTGTTGCCCGGATATGCCAGAGGTTTATGTGATCGAGTTCGCTGGCGAGTTCGACATGACCGGCGGGGGATACACGGTGGAGCCCAATTGGGGTCCGGCGAGAGAACTGCGCACTGGGCTGGTTTGCCTCAATGGTGTGACCATTAATGACGGCGAGTCTCGGTGTGTTGACTGCGAGCTGACCCCCTACACCTGCTGTTGCCCCGACAAACCCATTGTCTATTTTGTGGAAATCGGTGATGTCCAGTATGCGACTCCCGATTATCATCCCGGCGGACACATGGACATGTAGTCCGTTTCCAAATCGCTCTTTCAGCCTGAGATTCTTGTAATCAAGGGCTTTTTTTATTTGGTAATTGGTAAATAGTAATTTGTAATAAATAATAAGTTCTGAGTTCAGTTTACGAATTACGAGTCTACCAGTTACGGATTACTCAGCCATATTTGACACAAAAAATCGATATGTTATTATTCATACCAATAATCCCATGAAATATTCAATTAACCTCAGCTCAGATAACCGAAAAACCGTTGCTTCCAGCAATTGGAGTTTCTTTTTTGGTTATTTTACCCATTGAGCTGATGGCTGATTAGTGTATTTCTAAAATATATTTATCCAGACCATCGGCAAGATGGTTTTTTTGATTATTGTACATTATACCCGGGTCACTAGCGGTCAACCCTAAACCAAGTGGAGGAGTAAGAAATGCCGAAGAACAAAGATGCCTCTAATGGGAATGAGTCGGATTTCCGCGATAAGCAAGCAGAAATCAAACCCACTTTTCATGGCTCTGTAACCAGCACTCCAAGGAGAAAGTATCGGCCTTATTTTGTCGGGATTCCCGGCTTGCCGAACACTCCTACGGAGGACGAGCAGGAGAAAGAAGACTGATTTCTTTCCAAGGAGGTGTTTTGTGACAAGCAACAGCACTGAACCTATTCCGGACGGAAGCTCCGGACAGGAAATCAGCACCAGGGTGGTTGGTGACACAGATCGTTCTTTGGGTGTGAATCCGGAACCGAATCATTGCCGGTATGAACTGGCTGATACGGGATGCGGGATGGTCTTCCTCAAAATTGAATGGGAAAACCACAGCACCAATTTGACCTAACTTAAGGCCTCGTTTGCAAACGCAACGGGCCTTTTTTTATTACAACATATTTTTGACTTGCCAAAGCACATTTCAAAAAGTATACTTAAATTGCTCTACTATTAGGTTCTAGTTTAATCCGGTTCTACAGGATTATCGCATCGGGAACCCTAGATCGCTATGTTCCGTGGAATATAGTTGCGGGTACCCACGTTCCTATCCGGAGCCAGTGCGATTATCTAGTCCTAAGGGTAGGGCTTCTGTTTTGTTAATATTAATAATTTCTAACGGGGTGTGGCCTAGTGGCTTAAGGCGCATGCACGGGGTGCATGAGATCGGGAGTTCAAATCTCCCCACCCCGACCAGTAAGATTTTTGAAGAGAAAACACTCTTGAGGTTTCCGCCAGAGGCGGACCCGCCTTGGGCGGGCAAATCCTCTCACCCCGACCACGGGTCATCAGACCCTTCACTTGTCACAACCAAGCAAGCTTGGTTGTTTTTGGTTTCGGGTCTGTGCCCCTTTCCTCGCAAATCCGTGCTCCCCGATGCAGTTGCTACGCAACTGCCCGGGTGTGCTCCTGATTTGCTCGGTAATATTTTCCAATGTTTGATGCTTTCCCAAAAACCGCTTCGCGATTTTTTGGGGGCCCTGTAAGGCCGGATTAATCCCGGTTTTTTTGTTTAGTATTATTGTTAATATAGTTTTTAGTGTGATAAAATATGACTATGGAAAAAGTTATAAAAACTGATAAATTATTAGGGTTAACCTCAGTTGAGGCGGAGAGAAGATTAGGGGAATTTGGAGAAAATGCCATCAACGGGAAAAAGAAAATTGGTCCCTTTGTGGTTTTTTTAAAAAAATTCAACAGCCCGTTATTAATAATTCTAATTGTTGTTTCGATAATTTCTTTTTTCCTTGGACAGAGAACCAATGCCATAATCATCATCTTTATGGTTTTTCTATCTGCTATACTTGATTTTGCCAATTCCTATCGATCGGAAAAAGCAGTAGAAAAGCTAGTACAAAAAGTATTGACTACAGTTACCGCTATTCGTGACGGAAAAAAAGTTGAAGTATCTTTTAAAAATATCGTTCCCGGAGACATAATCTGTCTAACTGCCGGTGATGTAACTCCGGCTGACTCAGTCGTCCTGGAAGCTAAAGATTTTTTCATCAATCAATCGGCACTAACAGGGGAGTCATTTCCTGTAGAAAAGTTTGTAACCGAAAGTTTTGACTATGACAAAATCAATTTTACTCCAGAAAATAAAAATATAATTTTCATGGGTACCAATACCGTAACCGGTTATGGTACGGTAGAAGTATTGCGAACAGGTCACAATACCGAGTACGGAAAAATCATCAAACAATTGAGCGATAGGTCCGACGACACGGAGTTTGAAAAGGGGATCCGGCAATTCAGCTATTTTGTAATGAAGGTGAATTTTGTATTAGTCGGTTTGGTGCTGATTATTAATACACTGATGGGACGCGGAATTTT
Organism: Patescibacteria group bacterium; assembly: GCA_041664365.1. Taxonomy (NCBI): domain Bacteria; species Patescibacteria group bacterium. The sequence continues at coordinate 57,144 of JBAYKW010000004.1, read as the reverse complement.
TAACTCATTCCTTTTTGCTATTGCTATTGCCATCGGGCTCACGCCGGAATTATTGCCGGTGATTCTTTCGGTATCACTTTCCCGCGGGTCGATAAAAATGGCCAAGAAACATGTTATTGTAAAAAACCTTTCTGCAATACAGGATTTTGGCAGTATGAATATTCTATGTACAGACAAAACAGGAACTCTGACCCAGAATAAAATTACACTGGTTAAACATGTGGATTTTCACGGCAATGAGTCCGATGCGGTTTATCTTTATTCGTATATCAACAGCAGTCTGCATACCGGTGTTGTGAACCCGATGGATAATGCTATTGCTGAGTACAAAAAACTGGATATTTCCAGATTTAAAAAAATTGATGAAGTACCATTTGATTTTACGCGCCGCCGGGATTCGATTGTTGTGGATGATGCTGGGAAAAAAATACTGATAACAAAGGGGGCTCCGGAAAGCATTTTTCAAGTATGTAAAAGTTGTCACGATGAAAAAGGTAGCTTTGCTTTTAAAAGTGATACGGTAAAAACACTGTCAGACCAATACGAAGCACTTAGTAATGACGGATTTCGTGTACTCGCCTTGGCGATCAAAGAATTGGACCGTGATGACATAATCTATAATGTTGCTGACGAACAAAATATGATTTTTATGGGTTTTATGGCTTTTCTTGATCCACCAAAGGAAGGTGTAATTCATGCCATTGGGCAACTCGAGGATTCCGGAATTGAAATAAAGATTCTGACCGGGGATAGTGAATTGCTTACTCAGAAAATTTGCCGTGATATAAATCTGCAGGTCAAAGGCACACTGATTGGCAGTCAGATCGCCGGGATGTCCGACGGTCAGTTGCGGGCTGTAGTAAAGCAAACGACAATTTTTGGGCGCATAACTCCGGAGCAGAAAGAGAGGATAATTTCTTCATTAAGAAAATCTGGTAACGCAGTCGGATATTTAGGTGACGGTATTAATGACGCTCCGGCACTGAAGGCGGCGGATGTCGGTATTTCCGTAAATAATGCGGTTGAGGTCGCTAAAGATACGGCTGATATTATTCTGATGGATAAAAAACTGGAAGTGCTTCATGATGGTGTAATTGAAGGGAGAAAAACATTTCAAAATACCTTAAAATATGTGACCATGGGTCTTTCTTCAAATTTTGGTAACATGTTTTCTATGATGGGCGCATCCGCCTTTTTACCTTTTCTGCCGATGCTACCCAAACAGATACTATTGAACAACTTTATCTATGATATGTCGCAGATTTCTTTACCAACAGATAATGTTGATGCTGAGGATGTAAAAAAACCACCACGCTGGAATATCAAACTATTGAGAAAATATATATTAATTTTTGGTCCGATCAGTTCTATTTTTGATTTTGCTACTTTTGGTATTTTATATTTTGGCTTTAGTTTAACTGAGCATCAGTTCCAGACCGGCTGGTTTCTGGAATCATTGGCAACGCAAATTTTGGTGATATATTTAATCCGGACAAAGAAAACCCCATTTTTCAAAAGCAAGCCATCGAAAATTCTTATTATTAATACGCTTTTGTTACTTACTGTTGCCTGGATTATTCCATTTTCTCCAATTGGCAAATTCTTTGATTTTGTTCCGATCAGTTTCCCAATATTTACATCTATTTTTGCAATTTTGCTTGGCTATCTCTTGGTAGTTGAAACAGCAAAAAGATTTTTATATAAAAAAATAGCAGCTAAGTTGATTTAATCGTTTTATACCAAATTTTATCAATAATAAAGAGAAGGCGAGTCCGCCTTCTCTTTTTGCTGAAATTACCTAACCTCCAGCTTGCCATCCAGGAATTCCTCATATCCTCCTAGATCTAGGAATCCGTGTCCGCTGATATTGATCAGAATTGTTTCTTTAATCCCTTCTTTCTTACATCGAATTGCTTCATCAATCGCTCCTTTAATCGCGTGCGCGGATTCAGGGGCGGGAAGGATGCCTTCGGTTTGGGTGAACAGTTTAGCTGCTTCCATTACATCAGTTTGATTTGCGGATATCGTTTCGATATACCCCTTGTCGACTAGATGACTGACCAGCGGTGAGGCACCGTGGTATCGCAGACCGCCCGCCTGTATTTTCGGCGGTATGAAGTCCGCCCCCAAGGAATACATTTTAAACAGAGGAGTAGTTTTTGCAGTATCGCCGAAGTCATACTTGTATTCTCCTTTGGTCAGTGAAGGGCAGGTATCCGGTTCTACGGCAACGACCCTGACTTTTTTCTTTCCGGTTAGCACATCTTCTAGAAAAGGAAAACTGATTCCGGCCAAGTTACTTCCTCCGCCGAAACAGCTGTAGATCACATCGGGGTATGCATCGTCTTTTTCCAGCTGTAGTTTTGCCTCCTGTCCGATGATTGTCTGATGGAGGAGTACATGATTCAATACACTACCCAGAGAATATTTGATTGATCCGTCCGTAACCTTTTCCATAGCCTCACTGATCGCAATGCCGAGACTGCCGGGGTGATTTGGGTCTTCTGCCAGGAATTTTCTGCCGACCATAGTTTGATTACTGGGAGAGGGTAATACTTCCGCGTCAAACATTCTCATAAAACTGACTCGGTAAGGTTTTTGCTGGTAATGCAGGCGGACATAGAAGATTAGGCATTTCAGGTCAAAGAACTTTGCAGCCAGCGAGAGCGCCATTCCCCATTGACCGGCTCCGGTTTCTGTTGTGAGTGTTTTGATGCCCTCCTGCTTATTGTAATAAGCCTGCGGCAGCGCGGTATTCAACTTATGACTACCGGTCAGGGAAGCACCCTCGTATTTATAATAGATTTTAGCGGGTGTTCCCAGTATTTTTTCCAGCCTGCTTGCCCGATAAAGCGGTGTGGCGCGGTATTTTTTGTATATCTCCATTACTTCATCAGGAATCTCGATTCTTTTTTCCCGGCTTACCTCCTGTTCTATCAGCGCTTTGGGAAATAATGGTTCCAGCATTTCCGGACCGATCGGTTCATTAGTCTCCGGGTTCAGAGGAGGGGAAGGTGGTTCAGGAAGATCCGCCAGGATATTATAGTAGTGGGTTGGTATTTCCTTTTCCAACAATGATATTTTTTCCATAGTAATTTTATTAATATTAATTAATCTCCGTGGCAAATTGATTTACGCCAGAATAATGTTCCTAAATTTTTGAAATAATGAAGCATATTTATATAATTAAAAAACCGCCTGTGAAAGCGGATAATAAACAGAAATATATCAGCTTTCTAGAGGCGATTCAAATTCCACCAATTAATTGTTGAATAGGTAGATTTCATTTGATGGTAAGTTATCATATGTTAAATTTTATGTCAATTATTAGGTTGACATTTATTGAAAAATAGTGTACAATAAGAATACTAAAACAAAAATACATACATTGATGAAACAAGAAAAGTTAAGGATTTATTATTATCCAACGAGTCGGACTCGCTGGTTTTTAATTTAGTAGTATGAAGAACAAAAACAAAAAAATAGAGCAAGAAATAAAGCAACAAATTGATAATATGTATCGGACAATTTTTGAATTATCACCTGTGGCAACAATCATTATTGATAAAAGCGGAATAATAATTGATGTTAACAACAGGCTTTATGACTGGCTAGGCTACAAACCGAAGGAAATAATCGGAAGTAATGTCAGGAAAATACCTTTTTTGACCCGCGGCAGTAAGATCGAGATGATGAAAAAATTTGTTCAAAGAATGCATGGAAAAGGAATAAAACCATACGACCTTTATTTTTTGGATAAAAAAGGCAATATGCATATTGGACAAGTATCTTCCGCAGTAATCCGGAGTAATGAAGGAAAAATTATTGCGGATTTAATCATGGTCTCAGAAGTTACGAAACAGCGCCAGGTGGAGAGAGATTTACATAAATTCCAACTTGCAGTAGATGGTGCTTCAGACCACATTGTAATTACTGATCCCGATGGAACAATTGTCTATGTCAACAAAGCCGCGGAGCATATTACTGGTTTTCATTCAAAAGAAATTATCGGAAAAAAAGCTGGTGCAAAGGATCTGTGGGGTGGATTAATGCCAGTGGAGTATTATAAAAAACTTTGGAATACCATTAAAATTAGAAAGAAAGTATTTTATGGTGAAATAAAAAATAGGAGAAAGGACGGCAAGCAATATACAGCTTTGGCGAGTATTTCGCCGATTTTTGATAGCAAGCGAAACATAATTTTTTATGTTGGTATTGAGCATGATATCAGCAAAGAAAAAGAAATTGACCTGGCAAAAACAGAATTTGTTTCTTTAGCATCACACCAACTGCGTACGCCGCTTTCTGCTATCAATTGGTATTCCGAAATGCTATTGGATGGTGATGTGGGTGAACTCAATAAAGGGCAGAGAGAGTATCAAATGGAAGTATATAAAGGCAGTCAGAGGATGGTGGAACTGGTTAATGCGCTGCTAAATGTCTCCAGACTGGAATTAGGTACTTTTGCTGTTGATCCGGAGAAAACAAGGATTATTAATATTGCTAAAAGTGTGACAAATGAAATGAAACCGCAAATTGAAGCAAAAAAAATAAAATTCACACAGAAATATGATGAAACAATTCCGGAAATGATGTTGGATAAAAAACTGATTCGTATGGTGATTCAGAATATTTTATCGAATGCTGTAAAATATACAAAGAAGAACGGAACAGTCGGTATTAGTATAAGTCAAAAAAGGAAGAAAAAAGAAATACTAATTTCTATTTTGGATAATGGAATGGGAATTCCAAAACACCAGCAGGATAAGATATTCACCAAATTATTCAGAGCAGATAATGTGAAAGAGAAAGATACGGAGGGCACAGGTCTCGGCTTATATATTGTTAAATCAATTGTTGATCATTCCGGCGGCAAAACCTGGTTTGAGTCAGAGGAGAAAAAAGGAACCAAGTTTTATGTCACGCTACCATTTGAAGGAATGAAGAAAAAAAAGGGAACCAAAGAAATAAGTTAATACTTTAATATTAAATTCATGTTAATCGGCAAGAAAACGGTGTATTACTTTAAAGATAGTTACCTGTTTTTGAGAAAATAGTAATCAAAGCTATAATGGTAATATAATTATTAAATTGAATAAAATGACGCAAAAAACTATGAGAATTGAGGACGATCCAAAAGAAAGCATTCTGATTGTAGAAGATGATACTTCCCTGCGTTTTGCCCTAGGTAATAAGCTAATCGCCGAGGGTTATCAGGTTTTCCAGGCTCAGGACGGTAAAGAAGGTTTAGAGATTGCGCTTAAGGAACATCCGAACCTGATGCTTGTCGATATTGTTATGCCGATAATGGATGGGATGACTATGATCAAGAAGTTAAGGAAAGACGAATGGGGAAGTGGTGCTAAGGCAATAATACTCACAAATTTAAGTGATGCAGAAAAGACGGCAGAAGCAATTGATCGAGGCGTGTATGATATTTTAGTCAAATCTGACTGGAAGTTAGAGGATGTTGTGAATAAAATTAAAGATGAATTAAATTCATAAATAATGCCAAATAATTTTAAAAAAATACTCGTCATTGAAGATGAAGAGTCAGTTAGAAAAGTAATTGTAAACGCGGTACATGATTTAAAATGCGAAGTAATGGAAGCCAAAGACGGAAAGCAAGGGCTGGATTTGGCACTCAGTAGACACCCGGATCTGATAATACTTGATTTGATAATGCCAAAGATGGCCGGACAACAAGTATGTAAGGAATTGCGCGCAGATGCATGGGGGAAAAATGCCCATATTATTGTCTTGACTAATCTTGACAGTAAAACTGAAAAAGATGAATTAGTAAATTTAAAAGTTGACGAATATCTGGTCAAATCTAATCATAAGCTAGAAGATGTAGTTCAAATAGTTAAAACCATTATTAATATTTAAATCTATGAACGAAAATAAAAAAGTGCTTGTGGTTGAAGATGAAGAAAATTTGCGGAATATTTTATGCAGAGAAATGATCAAGGCCGGCTATATTGCAATTCCGGCAAAAGACGGTCAGGAGGGGATTGATCTGGCATTTAAAGAACGCCCGGATATCATACTGCTTGATTTATTAATGCCAAAAGTAATGGGTCTGAAAGTATTGGATAAAATACGTAAAGATGAATGGGGAAAAAATGTTCCTGTCATAATTTTAACTAACCTGGATTATGAAGAGAAAAAGCGCGAGCTGCAAGATGATCCGAACTGTGAATATTTAGTCAAAGCAAGTTGGCGTTTGAATGATGTAGTAAAGAAAGTTAAAGAAAAAATTGATTAATAACAGAAAAGTTTCTTAAGTATAATACGAGAAGAACCCCAGTTGATTTAAAGATATAAGAACATTATGGCTGATCAAAAGATTTACAATTTGTCCGTCGAAGATGCTTTAGTATCACTGACGACAACCAAAAATGGTTTATCAAATACTGATGCTCAAGATCGATTACGTGATAATGGTTTAAATAAACTACCCGAAGAGAAAAAAGCTTCTCGGATATTTTTATTTTTGTCCCAGTTTAGAAATTCACTGGTCTATGTCCTGTTAGGCGCAGCCCTGATTAGTTTTTTCCTGAAAGATTTTGTAGACATGTATGTAATTCTGGCGGCAGTGCTGGTAAATGTTGTTGTCGGGTATGTACAGGAATACAAAGCAAATAAGGCGATGGAAAAACTGAAAAAGGTGATTACATTCTATGCCAGGGTAAGAAGGGGAAACCAGGAAAAGGAGGTTAAAGCGGAAGAGCTGGTGCCCGGTGATATTGTTTTACTTAAATCCGGAGATAAAATCCCCGCAGACGGAAGGATAATATTTGAAAAAGATTTTTATACCAATGAGGCGAGTCTGACCGGCGAATCGGTTTCGGTGAAAAAGGAGACAGAAGCAATAGAAAAAGAGGCAGTGCTGGGTGAGCAGAAAAATATGGTTTTTCTGGGTACGATAGCAGCCCAGGGAACGGCGGAAATAGTAGTCAAGCATACGGGAATAAAAACAGAAATTGGTAAGATTGCATCGCTGATTAAGGATACGGTGGAAGAGCGTACCCCGTTTCAAAAGAAAATGGATAAATTCAGCCGACTGGTCGGTTCGGTTGTACCTGTAATTGCCGTTATCATTATAATTATTGGATACTTTGAAGGCATACCGTTTATTCAGATCTTTACTACAGCGGTAGCAATCGCTGTATCAGCTATCCCTGAGGGTCTGGTGATTGCCGTTACCGCAATACTGGCAATTGGCATGCAGAGAATATTAAAAGAAAAAGCTTTAGTAAAAAAACTGGTGGCCGCCGAAACGCTCGGCTCAACCACAGTTATCTGTACGGATAAAACCGGCACGCTGACCATGGGGGATATGAGGGTTTCCAAATTAGTGACGCTCAATCATGACCTCGAAGCGGAACATCAGAATATCAGTCACTGGAATATTAAAGAACAGGCCGAACTTTCATATTTATTTCAAATTGGAACATTGTGCAACGATGCGGTGATACAAAATCCGGAAGATGAGTTTTCAATGTGGAAGATGATCGGTAATCCGACCGAACAAGCTCTGCTATCGATAGGAGCACGGCTAGATTTTTATCGCGAATATCTGGAAAAGGATGAACCACGCCTGGATGAAATACCTTTTGATTCTGACAAGAAATATATGATGACGTTGCATAAGAACAAGAATAAAAATAAAAACATTATTTATCTTAAAGGCGCTCCGGAAAAAATTATCAAAATGTGCGCTAAAGTCCAGAGTGGTCCGTTAATTAAACCAATGACGGAAGAGTTGCAACAGCAGTTTGAAGAGAAATTTGAGGAGATGAGCAGCAAGGGATTGCGTATCTTAGCGTTTGGTTATCTTATAGTCCCGGATGATATCAAGGACTTGGACAATGACCGGCAGGTTAAAAAATATCTGGACCAGTTTGTGTTTGTGGGCTTTGTCGGAATTAAAGATCCGTTGCGTCCCGAAGCCAAAGAAACGATTAAACTCTGCAAAAAGGCAGGAATTAAAATTGTTATGATCACGGGTGATCATAAACTTACCGCGCAGGCCATTGCGAAAGAGCTGGGTCTGAGAAGCAATCCGGAAAATATTATGGAAGGATCGGAACTGGCAAAAATAAGTCCCGAGCAGCTGGCGAAAAGAGTTCAGTATATTTCGGTATATGCCAGAGTGACACCAAAAGACAAATTGCAGATTGTCGATGCGTGGCAGGAGCGGGGAGAAGTGGTGGCGATGACCGGTGATGGCGTAAACGATGCTCCGGCGCTTAAAGCAGCGGATATTGGAATCGCACTGGGTTCCGGATCTGATGTTTCAAAAGAAACTGCTGATTTGGTAATCCTGGATGATAACTTTAAGACAATTGTTTCAGCCGTAGAGCAGGGGAGAATAATTTTTGATAATATCAAAAAAGTTATTCTCTATCTTATTTCAGATAGTTTTTCGGGGATCTTACTGATTTTAGGATCAATTGCGGTCAGCTCTTTCTTTGTTGATAATTTTCCTCTGCCATTAGTTGCTTCACAGATTCTTTGGATAAATTTAGTGACTGACAGTTTTCCTAGTATTGCTTTAACTATGGAGCCGGGAGGAAAAGAAGTAATGGAGGATCTGCCGGCTGGTAAGAAGCAAAACCTGTTTACTTTTGAGATGAAGATTCTTACGACAATCATCAGTGTCATTACCGGTATCGGCAATCTGATTTTTTTCTGGTACTTGCTGGATCATAACTGGGATGTAATGCATGCGCGCACATTAATATTCACCATATTTGCAATCAGTACATTGCTGTATGTGTTCAGTATCCGATCTACTCGCCGTTCGATATTCAGTGTGAATATTTTTTCGAATAAGTCATTATTGCTTGCCGTGGGAGTCGGGTTTATTTTACAGTTAATCGCCGTTTACTTTGGACCTTTCCAAAAAATTATGCAAACTGTACCGCTAAACTGGTCCGACTGGGGTGTGGTTGCCATTGCCAGTATTGTAATAATCATTCTGATTGAAGCGACAAAAGCTTATTTTAACCGGAAAAACCGGAATCAGACATCGGTTTAGAGCAAATCAAAAATCCCCAGTTTACTTGGGGATACTTGATTCGATAATGACGCAGTCTATCTTTTTACTTTAGATTGAGTTTTTATACAGCGCGTGCAGGCTCTCACTTTTTTACCTTTATATACAGCATTCTGTAAATTTAAAAACCTTGTTTGTTTCGTTGAGATATTGGAATGACTTCTTGATGCAGCGGTGAGCGCGCCTCTTCCACAGATTTCACAGATTTTCGCCATACGGTTATAATGTTATAATTAGTAATATAAAATTTCCGTTCAAGATTAGCATAATTGTTATATAAACGCAAATACAAATGATTTTAAACCTCCTTTTCAGCAATCCCGCCCTCTTTTTAGCTTGGATTTTGGCGATAATCTTCGGCATCACAATTCATGAGTTTTCACATGCTCTTGCGGCAACCCTGCAAGGTGATCGGACCCCTAAATATGATGGTCGATTAACCCTTAATCCTTTGTCGCACCTGGATTTTATCGGGTTTATTGTGTTGCTGGTTGCCGGGTTTGGATGGGGAAAACCGGTAGGATTTAACCCGAATAATCTTAAATACAAGAAATATGGCCCGGCTTTAATTTCACTGGCAGGACCTTTTGTTAACTTTATCGCAGTTATCTTTTTTGGTATCGCATTGAGGGTAATAATAATTAACGGATTCCTGAGTGAAGATAATCTATTGGTAATATTTTTAGCCGCTTTAGTGCAAATCAACCTGATTTTAGGGCTTTTTAACCTGATCCCAATCCCGCCGTTGGATGGCTCTCATTTGCTATTCGCGATGCTGAAACCTTCCGCAGACAATTTTAAACAATCGCTTGAGCGCTATGGGCCAATGATTCTTTTGGGATTAATAATATTTGATAATTTCTTCGGTTTTTCAATATTTTCCTCTCTTTTTGGGGGAATTTCTGATTGGGTTTTCAATATCATCGGATCATAATCGCTAATATTGGGCTTATTATTTAAGGGGTTGACCATGCCCGGTTATTAATATACTCTAACGGAGTTGACTTACATATATATATTTGTTACACTCAGCCGTGTGGCATAGCATATAGTTAGATTATTTTTTTTTATTCAACAATGCCGACAATAAACCAGTTAATTAGAAAACCTAGAAAATCACATACCAAGAAGTCAAAAACCCCTGCGTTAGGGACTACTTTGAATCCGATTAAAAGGAAAAAAACAGAATTGCGTAAAGGTTCTCCCTTTAAACAGGGAATATGTATCAAAGTTACTACGATGACGCCAAAGAAACCAAACTCGGCATTACGTAAAATTGCCAGGGTAAGGCTTTCCAACGGAATGGAAGTGACAGCATATATACCGGGAATTGGCCATAATCTTCAGGAACACTCCATCGTCATGATCAGGGGTGGTAGAGTAAAAGACCTTTCCGGTGTCCGGTATCACGTAGTCAGAGGAGTATATGACACTCAGGGTGTAGACGGACGCAAACAGGGACGCAGTATGTATGGAGCAAAAAAAGAGAAGAAAACCAAGTAAATTTTAAAATATTTAAAATAAATTTGAAATGAGAGGCAAGCAAGCACCAAAACGCGTAATCCAACCAGATCTCAAGTATAATAGTATTGTTATTGCTAAATTTATTAATTTGATAATGACCCGCGGTAAAAAATCAGTTGCTGAACGTGTTTTATATGATTGTTTTGATATAATTGCCGAGAAAACAAAAAAAGACCCGCTGGAAATATTTAATCTGGCAATGAAAAATGTTTCTCCGGTAGTTGAGGTCAAATCCCGCAGAATCGGCGGTGCTAATTATCAAATCCCGATCGAAGTAAAAGGGGACAGGCGACAAGCACTGGCATTCCGCTGGATAATCGGTGCAGCACAGTCCCGCAAAGGCAAACCGATGCGAGAAAAACTGGCTCAGGAATTGATGGAAGCATCGGAAAATCAGGGCACTGCCATTAAGAAGAAAGAAGATGTGCACAGAATGGCTGATGCCAATCGAGCTTTTGCCCATTTTGCCTAATGATTTATTAACTCGTAATTTGTAAATTGTAATAAGTAAACGAGTATGAATTACCATTTACCAGTTACCAATAACTAATTACTAACAAAACATGCCGAGAGAATATAGTCTGGAGAAAACAAGAAATATTGGGATTATCGCTCATATCGATGCCGGAAAAACTACCGTATCTGAGCGAATTCTTTATTATACGGGTAAAAAACATAAAATTGGTGAGGTCCATGAAGGTGAAGCTGAGATGGATTGGATGGAACAGGAAAAGGAAAGAGGAATCACGATCACGGCAGCAGCAACAACCTGTTTTTGGAAGGAAAATCAAATTAACATTATTGATACCCCAGGTCATATTGATTTTACCGTTGAAGTACAAAGATCGCTGCGCGTACTGGACGGGGGAGTAGTAGTATTCGACGGTGTAGCGGGAGTAGAACCGCAGTCAGAAACAGTTTGGCACCAGGCAGATAAATATAATGTGCCAAGAATTGCTTTTATTAATAAAATGGATCGAACCGGCGCTGACTTTTATTCGGATCTGGCATCAATCCACGAACGTTTGACTAAAAATGCCTATCCGGCCCAATTACCCATTGGCGCCGAATCAAATTTTAAGGGAATCATCGATCTGCTGACAATGAAGGCGATCATTTACAAAGATGATATGGGCAAAGAGTGGGAAGAAACTGAGATTTCTGATGATATGAAAGAAAAGTCTTTGGAGTTCCGAAATAAATTAGTGGAAGCAATAGTTGAAAATGATGATGTATTGATGGGTTTATATCTTGAAGGTAAGGAGATTCCAGTAGATGATTTGAAAAAAGCTTTAAGGAAAGGAACAATTGCCAACGCAATCGTGCCTATTTTTGTCGGATCGGCTTTGAAAAATAAAGGCGTCCAGTTCTTGCTGGATGCGGTTGTAGATTATCTGCCGTCGCCTTTGGATGTGCCACCGGTAATGGGAGAAGATCCGGTTACAGAAGAACAAATACCAAGAGGAGCAAATGATGACGGTCCTTTTGCCGCCCTGGCTTTCAAGGTTGCATCTGATCCGTTTGTCGGCAAGCTGACCTTTTTCCGTGTATATTCCGGTAAAATAGAGTCGGGATCATATGTAATGAATCAAACAACAGGCAGAAAAGAACGTATCAGCCGTATTATCAGACTGCACGCAAATAACAGAGAAGAAGTAAAAGATGTCTATAGCGGTGATATTGCCGCTGCGGTTGGATTAAAAGATACTACAACCGGAGATACATTATGCGATATTGATAACCCTGTGATATTGGAGAGAATTGTATTCCCGGAACCGGTTATTGCTGTAGCGATTGAACCGAAAACCAAAGCTGACCAGGATAAATTGGGTCATGCCTTAGCCAGTCTGTCAGAAGAAGATCCAACATTCCGCGTTAAAACGGAAGAAGAAACCGGCCAGACATTAATATCCGGAATGGGTGAGTTGCATCTGGAGGTTATTGTGGATCGTATGCGCAGAGAGTTTAAAGTGGAAGCAAATGTTGGTAAGCCTTTGGTTGCATACAAGGAAACTATTAAAAGCACTGCTAATGGTGAAGGAAAATTTGTTCGTCAGTCCGGCGGTCGTGGTCAATATGGACATTGCGTACTGACAGTCGAGCCATTAGAAACTGGAAAAGGATTTGAATTTGTTGATAAGGTAAAAGGCGGAAACATCCCTTCTGAATATATCCCAGCGATTGAAAAAGGAATGAAAGAGGCGATGGATAACGGCGTTTTAGCCGGTTACCCGCTTGTTGATATCCGTGCAACTGTTACAGACGGGAGTTATCATGAGGTTGACTCTTCGGAAGCGGCATTTAAAATAGCCGGTTCTATGGGTCTTCGGGATGCGATAAAAAAAGCCAACCCTGTATTGCTGGAGCCGATCATGAAAGTAGAAGTAATTACACCGGAAGATTTTATGGGTGATGTGATCGGAGATTTAAATTCGAAACGGGCCAGTATCAAGGAAATGCGTGATCGGAAGAATATCAAAATTATTGATGCAGACGTGCCTTTAGCTGAAATGTTTGGTTATGCAACTACCTTAAGATCCGCGACACAGGGAAGAGCCAGTTATTCAATGGAATTATCCCATTTTTCCGAAGTACCAAAGAATGTTGCCAACACAATCATTGAAGATTCTTTAGAAAGGAAGTAGAATAAGGGTATAGTTAATTATTTTGGCACATATTTCATGTCCAATGCCTTCAAATGGTTCTTAGTGGTAGCTTCCTCGGTGCTTTGTGTAATGATTATCTGGATCTATAAGGTAAATACGGTTGAGGAATCATCATTTTATGAAGTAATTGTGCGCGGGAGAATAGTTGTTGCGATTTCGGTAGAGCCAGATGATGTTGACGCGGTTATCTATTTGGACGGCGAAGAAGTCGGTAATACTACGCCATTAATGCTGAAAGTAGCCCCAGATATTTATACAATCAGTGTAATTGCAGAAGGGTATAAGCCGGCTGAACAGGAGATAATTGTTAAGACTTTGAGAACTACTGAGGTAAATTTCAAGTTAGAACCGATTGTGCTGGAATAATGGCTAAGATAAGCAAAAATATTTTATAAGTCGTATCAGGACTTGCCAAAATATTTTTTGCCTGATATAATCATGACTACTTTGATTAGAGTTTAAAAGCACTAATTTTAGCTAAATAATAAATAAATAAGAATTAACTAAATTACGAAGAACATGGCAGAAAAATTTGATAGATCAAAACCGCATGTCAATATTGGTACAATAGGACATGTCGATCACGGAAAAACAACACTTACAGCAGCAATTTTGAAATATCTGATTTCGCAGGGAAAAACTGCTCAAAATAAGTCTGTAGATCAAATTGATAACGCACCTGAAGAAAAGGCGCGTGGTATTACCATTGCAACATCACACGTTGAGTATGAAACTGACAAACGTCACTATGCGCACGTAGATTGTCCGGGACATGCTGATTATATTAAAAATATGATTACTGGTGCAGCTCAGATGGATGGTGCAATTTTGGTTGTTTCTGCCGCTGATGGACCGATGCCTCAGACACGTGAGCATATTCTACTTGCCAGGCAGGTAGGTGTGCCTTATATTGTTGTATTTTTAAATAAAACTGACCAAGTTGATGACAAAGAACTCATCGATTTAGTTGAAGAAGAAATCAAGGATTTGCTCAAGAAATATGATTTTCCTGGTGATGCAACCCCGATTATCAAGGGTTCAGCACTGAAAGCACTGGAAAATCCGGATGATGCGGAAGCAAACAAACCAATCCAGGAATTGCTGGATGCCGTTGATAGCTATATTCCAAATCCAGAACGCGCAATCGATCAGGATTTCATTATGCCTATTGAAGACATTTTCTCAATCGAAGGAAGAGGAACAGTAGTTACAGGTAGAATTGAAAAAGGAAAGGTTAATCTGAACGATGAAGTAGAAATTGTCGGAATTCATGATACAGCAAAGACGGTGGTTACTGGGATTGAAATGTTCAATAAGCAACTTGATGAGGGTCAGGCTGGTGATAATGCAGGAATTTTACTCCGTGGAACCAAGAAAGATGATGTTGAAAGAGGTCAGGTACTGGCTAAACCAGGTACGATTACTCCTCATACTGAATTTGATGCAGAGATTTATGTTCTAAGCAAAGAAGAAGGTGGTCGTCATACTCCATTTGCAAAAGGATACAAACCGCAATTCTACATTAGAACCACAGATGTTACTGGTGAATTACTATTCCCAGAAGGAACTGAAATGGTTATGCCGGGCGATACAGTATCTTTGGGAGTCAAACTGATTGTTCCTATCGCACTGCAGGAAAAACAACGCTTTGCAGTACGAGAAGGCGGTCATACTGTAGCTTCTGGAGTAGTAACTAAAATAAATAAATAGGTAACGGGGCCCTTGTAAAAGGAGGGCCTCTTTATCTGTCTTAAAAAGCAAATTTAAAATATACAATATTTCACATGGTAACTGAACGGAAGACATCAGAAAACAACGATCCAATAGATGCAAGCGAGGATACCGAAACCAAGGTTGTCCAGCGGATTCGAATCAAGATCAAAGCGTATGACAGCAAAATTATTGACCAGTCTACGCGAACGATAATTGAAACCGCTGAAAGATCTGGGGCAAAAATATCCGGACCTGTACCTTTACCGACCGAAAAGAGTAAATATACGGTAAATCGATCGTCATTTGTTCACAAAACATCACGTGAACAATATGAAATGAGAGTCCACAAGCGGTTGATCGATATTATTGATCCGACCGCAAAGACAATCGATACGTTGATGAGTTTGAATCTTCCTGCCGGTGTCGATGTAGAAATAAAAATGTAAAACAAAAATTCTTTAAAATAAACAAATCATAACTTGTTTGGGTGTCAGTAATGATCCTGGGCACAGATCCATGGATATCGATTGAAGATTCAAAAAAGTTATTACGGAGTCATAATTCATCACAAAAAAACTAGAATATAGAATATCAGGGCACATTGCGTAGCCTTGGATGCTAGTGATCGAATTGTGGCTAATAAGTCGCGATTTTTTATTAAAAATATGAAATTTATACTTGGAAGAAAAATAGGAATGTCGAGAAAATTCCATGAGGATGGAACGGTTATTCCTGTTACCATAGTTGAAGCTGGCCCTTGCACAGTTGTTCAGGTCAAAACGGAAAAGAAAGACGGTTATAATGCAGTCCAGGTTGGTTTTGGTAAGAAAAAAAATGTAATAAAGCCGGAAATCGGGCACTGTAAGGATCTGGATATGTTTCGTCATTTGCGTGAATTCAGAGTGGATAATACTGAAAATTTTAAAAGAGGTAATCAGATTTTAGCGGATGTATTTGTGGAAGGGGATGTAATAAAAGTTACAGGAATCTCAATCGGTAAGGGATTCCAGGGTGGAGTTAAACGGCATGGTTTTCATGGCAGTCAGGCAACACACGGTCATAAAGATCAATTGCGCATGCCTGGATCAATCGGCGGCTCCTATCCTGAACACGTTTTGAAGGGAAAAAGAATGGCCGGTCAGATGGGTAACCAAAGAGCAACAATGAGCAATTTGGAGATTGTTTCAGTGGATTTAGAAAAAAACCAGTTGGCGATAAAGGGCGGAATTCCTGGAGCAACCAATAATCTGGTTTTGATCTATGGCAATGGTGATATGGTTTTGAAACAGCCGGAAATAAAAGAAGTGAATAAAAAAGAAGTTGTTGAAAATGTGGAAGCAAAAGATGTGGTCAAAGGCCCGGAAACTGTAGAGGCTGTGGTTGATAAGGCGGAACCGATCCAGAATATGGATAACGAGAACCAAAATAATACAGAAGAAGAAAAGAAATGAAAAAAGTAACTGTTTATAATCAAGAAGGAAATAGTGTCGGGGAGATTGAATTACCAGCCCAAATTTTTGGTGTTAAGATTAGTCCTGAACTGGTCCAGCAAGCAGTAATCAGACAGCAAGCAAATAAAAGACAGGTTCTGGCCCATACAAAGGGACGTAGTGATGTCCGCGGTGGAGGTCGTAAACCATGGGCTCAAAAAGGTACCGGCAGAGCAAGACATGGTTCGATCCGTTCACCGTTATGGATTGGTGGAGGGGTTACCTTCGGTCCTACTAATGATCGGAATTTTTCAAAACTAATGAATCGCAAGGCAAAGAAGAAAGCTCTGCTCATGGTGCTATCTGACCGAGCGCAGGATGAAAAAGTGGTTGTGATTGATACGCTTAAGCTTTCTGAGATAAAGACAAAGGTTTTAGTTGGAATTATGAATAAACTTCCGGTGAAGAACAACAAGACGCTTGTAATTGTACCGGAAACTGATAAGGTAATCACAAAATCTGCAAATAATCTGCCAATGGTTGAAACCTGTCAGGCGGATAATCTAAACATAATGCAGGTTTTGAATGCCGAGTATTTATTGATTGCCAAAGATAGTATTGCAAAGATGCAAAAGACATATTTCAAAAAAGATGAGGTAAAGAAATAATATTATGGGATTACTTGATCGATTCAAAAAGCAGGGTGAAGAAAATAAACCCGAAAAGAAACTGGAGAAAAAGCCTGAAACGAAAGGTAAGGTTGCTAATGTAAAGAATAAAAAACCGGAAACAAGGTCATTTGACCCTTCGTTAGTGCCGTCAGTTGGAAAAGAATCTGAACAAAAAAAAGAAACTTCAGCAAAAGAAAAAGAAGCAGTAAAGGGTACTCCAAAGAAACTAAAAAGTAATGATACCAAAGATGCATATCGGGTATTAGTAAGACCAATTATAACTGAAAAAGCAAATAGTCTAGGTGTACTCGGTCAGTATGTATTTGAAGTTTATCCAAGTGCCAATAAAGTAGAAATTAGAAAAGCGATCAAAGCACTGTACGGAGTTAACGCAATTAATGTACGAATAATCAATATACGAGGCAGACAGGTTCAATATGGTCGTCATTCCGGAACAACAAAATATTGGAAAAAAGCAGTTGTCAGTTTAAAAGCAGGCGAGAAAATAGAAATATTCGAAGGAGTTTAATAAAAAAATATGGGAATTACTAAATACAAAGCTAATAGTGCTGGAAGAAGGGGATCGTCTGTTGATTCGTTTTCTGATATTACCAAATATAAACCAGAAAAAAAGCTGACAATTATAAAAAAGAAGTCCGGCGGACGTAATGCGCACGGCAGAATTACCGTCAGACACATTGGTGGCGGCAATAAAAGATTTATTCGGATAGTTGATTTTAAAAGACAAAAGTTTGATGTTTATGCAGAAGTTTTGGCAATTGAATATGATCCAAATCGAAATGCCAGAATTGCGCTGGTACAATACGAAGACGGTGAAAAATGTTATTTTCTTGCACCAGCAGGTTTAAAACCAGGAGCAAAAATAATTTCGTCAAAAAATAAAGTTGAAGTGAAAGTAGGTAACCGCTCCACAATTGAAAATATTCCTCCGGGAGTCATGGTATGTAATGTTGAACTTGCCCCTGGTAAGGGAGGGGAGTTAGCAAGATCCGCTGGTAATGGTATTATGGTACAGTCGATTGAAGGTGATAAAGCACAGCTAAAAATGCCATCTGGCGAAATAAGGCTGGTTTCAATCAAATGTATGGCTACTATTGGGCAGGTTTCCAACCCTGATCACAGACATATTCGATGGGGTAAGGCGGGCAGAACCAGAAGAAGAGGAATCCGGCCAACTGTGAGAGGAAAAGTAATGAATCCGGTAGATCATCCACACGGTGGTGGTGAGGGTCGTAATCCGATCGGTCTGAAACGGCCAAAGACCCCATGGGGTAAGCCGGCACTCGGGAAGAAAACAAGAAGAAAAGGAAAGAAATCTGATAAGCATATTATCAAACGGAGAACCAAATAAATGACAAGATCACTAAAAAAAGGACCATTTACCGACCCGAAGCTGTTAAAAAAGCTTTCAAACTTAAGGCAGGGCGATAAAACAATTATTAAAACATGGTCCCGTTCATCAACAATCACTCCTGAAATGGTTGGTTTCACGATCGGTGTGCATAATGGCAGAGAACACAAATCAGTCTATGTTGTTGAAAATATGGTCGGTCATAAGCTGGGTGAATTTTCCCCAACCAGGACTTTCCACAGACATGGCGGTAGAATGCAGAAAGAACAAGAAGCGGCAGCTGCAGCAAGCAAGAAGATGGAGTCACAGCCTGCAGACAAAGGTTCAGAGAAATAAAATATATAAGTAAATTTGAAGAAAATGGAAGTAAGAGCAAAATTAAGCAGATTAAGAATAGCACCAAGAAAAGTGCGTCTTGTTGTTGATGTCCTAAGAGGTATGGATGTGGAAAAAGCGGAGCACCAGCTTCAATTTATGCAAAAGGGATCCGCATTGCCAGTGCTTAAACTGCTGAAATCTGCTGTGGCAAATGCTGTAAACAACTTCAAATTAGACAAAAGCAATTTGTTTATTAAAGAGATTACAGTAAACGACGGACCGGTACTTAAACGCTGGAAACCAAGAGCATTTGGCAGGGCAACAGAAGTATTAAAAAGATCTTCTCATATATTAATCGTTTTAGAAGAAGTAAAGAAAACTAAACAGGCTTCTGCTGATCTTAAGAAGAAAGATAAGAAATCTCCAAAAGAGGATTTGAAAATTGTGGATGCAAAAGAACTGAGGAAAGAAACGCAGGATACTAAAGACAAGGATGAAAAAGGAGACGGGAAAGATAAAAGGTTCAGCGGCCGTTTTAAGGGCAAAAAGAGTATGCTTATTCATTCAGGAGATAAATAACCATGGGACGAAAAGTTAATCCAAGAATATTTCGAATCGGTATAATTAATGAGTCTTGCTCAAAATGGTTTGCGCAGAAGAATTATAGCGTTTATTTGAAGGAAGATGTCCAGATTCGGGATTTTATAAGAAAAAAATTGCGTGAAGCGGGTGTTGCTCGAATTGAGATAGAGCGCTCATCTGGCACATTAACTATTATTATTCAGACCAGCAGGCCGGGTGTTGTAATCGGCAGAGGCGGAGCAGGAATAGAGGATTTGAAAAAAATTATCAAACAAAAATTTTTAGGCAGTCAAAAAATATCTTTGAACATAAATATTGTGGAAGTTAACAAGCCGGATATTGTAGCTGAACTGATATTGCAGGGTTTAATAACACAAATTGAAAAACGACTTCCGTTTAGAAGAGTTATGAAGAGAGGAATAGAGCAGGTTATGCGTGCCGGAGCGGAAGGTGTAAAGATTGTAATGGCCGGAAGATTAAATGGTGCAGAAATAGCCAGAACTGAGACTCTTTCAGAAGGAAAGGTACCGCTGCATACTTTACGCGCGGATGTTGACTACTCCAGAGGAACTGCCAGAACTACATACGGAGCAATCGGAATCAAAGTATGGATCTACAGAGGCGAAATTTTTGAAAAAGATAAAAATAGTAATAAAGAATCTAAATAGAAGAACAGTAAAATTATGCTGACTCCAAAGAAATTAAAATACAGAAAACCATATAAACCAAATCCAAAAGGAAAGGCTTCCAGAAAAATTGAATTAGCCTTTGGGAGTTACGGTTTAAAATCTCTTGAGAATTCCTGGATTTCTGACAGACAAATTGAATCGGCAAGAAGAGCCATGACCCGTTCAGTAAAACGCGGTGGAAAAATATGGACCAGAGTATTTCCACACAACCCTATAACCGGGAAAGGCGGGGAAGTCGGTATGGGCGGTGGCAAGGGAGCAGTGCAGAGATATGTTTCATCCGTCAGAAGCGGTACTATATTGTTTGAAATGGATGGTGTAACAGAAGAAATCGCTCGTGAAGCATTCAGACTGGCTTCGCATAAACTCCCGGTAAAAACCAAGATACTTGTTAAGGAAGGAATATAGCCATGAAATGGAAAGAATTACAGGAAAAGAACGACAGCGAACTTCAAAAGCTTTTATCAGATTCAAGAGAGCATTTGAGGGAATTGCGATTTAAAACGAATAATGATCAATTGAAAAATGTTCGTGAAATCAGAACTGAAAGAAAGAATATTTCAAATATCATGACCTTGATCAAACAAAAACAAATGAAAGCTAAGACTTCTGATAAATAAACACACGTATGAACGAAGAAATTACAACAAAAGAACTGGTTGAAACAAACAAATCTCTTCCGAGCAAAAGAAATTTTGTCGGGGTTGTTGTTAGCGATGCCATGGATAAAACAGTCGTTGTTCGTGTTGACCGGGTTAAAACGCATGAAAAATATCAGAAACAATACACTGTATCCAGAAAATATAAAGTTCATGACGAAAAAAACGAATACAAGAAGGGTGATACTGTGGAATTTATTGAATGCCGTCCCATTTCAAAGGACAAAAGATGGAGAGTGGTTAATAAGAATAAGTAATTAGTAACTCGTAATTGGTAATTAATAAAATAAATAATTACGAACTACCAATTACCGATTACAAAATAAGAATATGATTCAAGTTGGAACAAGATTAAAAGTAGCAGACAATACCGGAGCAAAAGTTTTGCAGTGTATTCGTGTACTTGGCGGTAATCAGAGGCGGTATGCATATATTGGTGATATAATTACTGTCGCTGTAAAAGTTGCTACCCCATACGGTATGGTGAAAAAAGGAGAAGTACTGCAGGCAGTAATCGTCCGTCAGGCCAAAGAACTGAGAAGAAAAGACGGATCATACATAAGATTTGATGAAAATGCTGCGGTAATTGTAGATAAAGCCAATAAAGAGCCGAAGGGGACCAGAATTTTTGGACCGGTGGCCAGAGAGTTAAAAACAAGAGGTTTTGATAAAATAGTATCATTGGCACCGGAAACAATTTAAACTAAATATATGAAAGTAAAAAAAGGCGATCAAGTAAAAATTGTAAAAGGTAAAGACCGGGCAAAAAAGGGCAAGGTTATGCAGGTTTTTCCTAAAGAAGGTTTTGTTGTAGTGGAAGGTTTGAATCTGCGCATTAAACATGCTAGGCCAAAGAAAGAAGGTCAAAAAGGTGAAAAGGTACAGTTCAGTGCTCCTATGCGGGAAGAAAATGTAATGTTAATATGTCCGAAATGCAGCAAACTGACAAGAATAGGTCATAAATTTATTGAAAAGAAAAAAAATAGAATCTGCAAAAAGTGTAACGAAGTAATATAGTAGAAATATGAACAGCTTAAAGGAAAAATATAAGAAAGAAATAGTTCCAGTTTTGATGGAAGAGTTAGGATACAAAAATGCAATGGCAGTTCCGAGAATTGACAAAGTGACACTCAATGTCGGAGTTGGTAGGGCAATCAATGACGCCAAATTTTTAGATGTTGTTAAAAATACACTGGAGCGTATAACAGGGCAAAAGCCTGTGTTAACAAAATCAAAAAAATCAATTTCCAATTTTAAAATCAGAGCAGGAATGACAGTCGGTGTTATGGTGACATTGAGAGGGGATAGAATGTATGATTTTCTGACCAAATTAATCAGCATTAGTCTGCCTCGTGTCAGAGATTTCAGGGGAATATCAAAGAAGTCAGTAAGTGATAAAGGAAATTTAAGTATCGGCTTTGTAGAACACACAGTTTTTCCAGAGATTCATCCAGATGAAATAGAAGCCATTCATGGTCTGGAAGTAAATATTTCAACAACAGCAAAAACAAAAGAAGAAGGATTGGCTCTATTTACCTTATTAGGTTTACCTTTTCAAGAGGAATAAGTATGGCAAAAAAATCACAAATTGCAAAATCCAAAAGGTCTCTAGTAAATCCAAAGTATTCAACTAGAAAAGTAAGCAGATGTTGGCGTTGTGGAAGACAGCATGGTTACATGCGAAAATTCGACCTTTGCAGAATTTGTTTTCGGGAACTAGCGAATAAAGGCGAGATCCCTGGTATAACAAAATCAAGCTGGTAATATTTGATTTAAACAGTAATTATTATTTAGTATTCTATGACAACCACAGATCCAATTGCAGATATGTTAACACGGATCCGGAATACAGTTCCGTTAAAGAAAGAAAAAGTCGTAATTCCTTTTTCTAAGATTAAGTTTGAGATAGCAAAAATTCTGGAAAAAGAAGGTTATGTAAAAAAGGTTGAGAAATCTGACGATAATTTTGCTAATATCAATATTGAGCTGAAATATACGCCAGACCAGGAATCAATCATTAAAAGCCTGATTAGGGTAAGTAAGCCCGGCCGACGTGTTTATGTTGAATATCAGCAGATACCAAATGTTCTGAACGGTTTAGGAATTGCTATCCTGTCTACATCTGCAGGGTTAATGACGAATATAGACGCAAAAAAGAAAAAAATCGGCGGAGAGGTAATTTGTGAAATTTATTAAACAAGATTATGTCAAGAATAGGTAAACAACCAATCAATCTCCCGGAAAATGTTACTTTCAGTTTTGAAGACAAGTTAGTAACTATCAAAGGACCGAAGGGGGAGTTAACACAGGATGTTGATTCCAGAGTCAGAATTGAAAAAGTGGAGAATAATATTTTAGTTACAGTAAAAAATCCTGATAATAAAACTGACAGAGCATATTGGGGATTATACAGAATGTTGATTGCAAACATGGTAAAGGGTGTAACTGATGGATTTGAGAAGCAGCTTGAGTTAAACGGAGTAGGATTTAAAATGGAACTAGCCGGGAATAAGTTACTTTTAAATGTTGGTTTTTCTCACCCGGTTAATTATGATCTGCCGGAAGGTATTGAAGGAAAAATTGTTAAAAATGTAATCACTATCTCTGGAATTGATAAGCAAAAAGTTGGCCAGACTGCGGCAGAAATCAGAGACATAAAAAAACCGGAACCCTATAAAGGTAAAGGTATGAAGTATGTTGATGAGAAAATCCGCCGTAAAGCGGGCAAAGTGGTTAAAAGTTCAGAGAAATAATAATTAGGAATATTAATTGTTTAGAGAATCATGAAAAAAATATTGATCCAAAAGAGAATAACGCGAAAAAGAAGAAAAGCCCGAACCAGAGCTAAAATTCATGGTAGTGCAACACGGCCTCGTTTAGCTGTGCACAGAAGTCTTAAACATATTTATGTTCAGATAATAAATGATGATGCCGGAGTAACAATCGTCAGCATTGATGATCAAAAACTTGCGAAAGATAAACAAACTGGGACCAAGGTTGAGGTAGCCCGCGAAGTCGGTAAATCGATTGCTGAACTTGCAAAAGCAAAGAAGGTCACAGAGATTGTATTCGATAGAGCTGGAGTCAGATATCATGGTAGGATAAAAGCAGTGGCGGAAGGTGCCCGAGAAGGCGGACTTAAATTCTAATAAAATACATGTAAATGGCACAAAATACATCAAAGAGATTTCCAAAAAAAGACGATCGCGAAAAAGATGAATTTGACCAAAAGGTCATCGAAATCACTCGCGTAACAAGGGTACAAGCCGGCGGAAAAAGAATGCGCTTTCGGGCATGTGTTGTTATTGGTGATCGCAAAGGAAAAGTCGGTATGGGTGTCAGTAAGGGGGCGGATGTCGCGTCTGCTGTAAATAAAGCGATTGCCTCGGCAAAGAAAGAAATATTTACTGTAAAAATAGTGAAAGATTCCATTCCGCATATGATGTTAGAAAAAAACTGCGGAGCGCAGGTATTATTAAAGCCTGCGACACAAGGTAGGGGAATTATTGCCGGCGGACCGGTAAGAGCGGTATTAGAGCTGTCCGGAATTAAAAACGTTGTCAGTAAAATGCTTGCTTCTAAGAATAAGATCAGTAATGTTCGTGCGACTATTCAGGCATTGAAGAAAATGAGAACAAAAGAGGAAATTGAACAACTAAAAAGATCTTAATATATTATGACATTAAAATTATCAAATTTAAAAACATCCAACAGAAAGAAACGCAACAGAATAGCGCGTGGTGATTCTGGTAAAGGTGGAACATACGGCGGTAGAGGATTGAAGGGGCAACGATCACGCTCAGGCGGGAGACGCAAAGCGGTTCATCATGGTAAAAAAGCACCTTCATTTATCAGACAAGTTGCTAAAACCAGAGGATTCAAGAGTTTTAAACTGCAAATGCATATTGTGAATTTGAATCAGTTAAATGCCGCATTTGAAGAAGGTGCAAATATTACTCCAGCGAAGATATTGAAAGCAAAACTGGTACCGGAAATATATCCCGGCATTAAAATACTGAGTAACGGATCAATCAAAAAGAAAATTACAGTTTCCGCACATCGCTTTTCAAAATCTGCTGAAGATGCTATAAAAAAAGCAGGAGGTAATGTAATCGTGATTGAACGACAACCTTCTCGTCAACAAAAAATAGAGCAAGAAAGAAAAGAAAAAAAAGAAAAAGGAAAATAAGGCATGTCCGCATTTTCAAAAGTGCTCCAATTATGGAAGGTAAAAGACATTCGGAATAAAATCCTATATGTTTTAGGCCTTCTTTTAGTTTTCAGGATTGCTGCACATGTACCGGTACCAGGAGTGGATGTAGAGAATCTGAAAAACTTTTTTAACTCCAATCAGGTGTTGGGACTATTGAACATGTTTTCCGGCGGAGCGCTGGAGAATTTTTCTGTAGTAATGCTTGGGCTAGGGCCTTATATCACTGCCTCAATTATTTTCCAATTGCTGGTAATGATCGTCCCTCGTCTGCAGGAAATGCAGAAAGACGGAGAAGCTGGAAGGGCAAAAATAAACCAGTATCAAAGGTTGCTTGCCGTGCCACTCGCTGCTTTACAGGCTTACAGCACGATTACGATACTACAGAGAACAGGCGGATCAGCGGCTGGCGCTACGGCACAGGGTATAATCGGTAATTTAACCTCATTCCAATGGGCTTCAGCGATTATTATGATTACCGCTGGCAGTATGCTGTTAATGTGGCTGGGAGAATTAATCACTGAAAAGGGGATTGGAAACGGAATTTCCGTATTGATTTTTGCCGGTATTATTGCCGCTTTGCCGAGGTCAATTCAACAGACTTTTGCCGTGTTTGACCCGAGTCAGATATTTACATATTTAGCATTTATAATCATTGGTATAATAACTATAACCGGTGTAGTTATCATTACCGAGGGGCAGAGAAACATCCCGGTATCATACGCTAGGCGAATCAGGGGTAATAAAGTATATGGTGGAGTTAATACTCATCTGCCGTTGCGTGTAAATCAGGCCGGGGTTATTCCGATCATTTTTGCAATTTCCATTGTATTAATTCCGCCAATAATCGCGCAGTATTTTATCGGGTCTGATACCGCGTGGATTGCGAATTTTGCGCAGTGGGTTGTAAATATATTTAACAATCAGCTTTTCTACGGGATTACCTATTTTACATTTGTAGTGGCATTTACTTATTTTTATACTGCGGTAATTTTCCATCCGGATCAAATATCGGAAAATCTGCAGAAGCAGGGCGGCTTTGTTCCAGGTATTCGTCCAGGAAGACCGACGACCGAATACTTAGGGTATGTTTCAAATCGAATACTCTTGACCGGTGCATTATTTCTCGGCGCGATCGCAGTCTTACCGTTTGTTGTCCAGGCTGCAACCGGCATACAGTCATTAGTGCTTGGCGGAACCAGTCTCTTAATCGTTGTGAGTGTTGTTCTGGAGACTGTTAAACAGATAGAATCGAAACTCGTAATGCGTGATTATGAAGGATTTTAATAAAGATTCGCATTGATACAAGAAAAGTACCGAGGAATAGCCTCGGGTTTTCTTTTTTGTGCAGAGAATCTATAATAAGTACATGATACTGTCGAATAATACAATAAAAAGAATCGTCGTATTTGGACCTCAGGGTTCAGGCAAAGGCACGCAGGCTGAAATAATCGCCGAGGGTCTTCGCTTACCATGGATTTCCACCGGCAATATTTATCGCCAGCATATTCAGAGAAGAACAGACTTGGGTAAAATAGTAGAGCAATTTATTAAGGAAGGAAAGCTGGTGCCGGATGATATTACCAATAAACTGGTGGCAGAACGCCTGATGGAGCTTGATGCTCGATCTGGATTTGTTTTTGACGGTTATCCCCGTAATATCGTGCAGGCAGAATTTCTAAATGAGATTGTTAGTATTGATGTTGCGTTGGAAATTACTATATCTGATGCGGAAGCGGTCAGAAGAATAAGCGGGCGCTGGATTTGCGCATGCGGAATGACCTATCATGTAGAATACAATCCGCCAAAAAAAGAAGGAATCTGTGATAAATGCGGAAAACAGCTGATTCACCGTGAAGATGATACTGAGCGGGTAATAAAAGAAAGGCTAGCAATATATCATCATGATACGGAGCCGGTGCTGAATATGTATCTGAATCAAGGAGTGCTGATCAGGATTAACGGTGAACAACGAATTAAGGATGTAGCAGATGAAATAGTATCTAAATTAAATAACAGCGAATTTACAAAACAATGATTATTATCAAAACCCCGGAAGAAATAGTAATAATGAAAGAATGCGGTAAGATACTGGCTGGTATATTAAATAAAGTTGCCACTGCCACAAAACCCGGAATTTCAACTTTAGAACTGGACAGTCTGGCGGAAAAGCTTATCCGTGATGCCGGCGGTGAACCGGCCTTTTTGAATTATGCAGTAGAAGGGGATGAAGATAATCCGTTTCCCGCAACACTCTGCACCTCAATCAATAATGAAGTAGTGCACGGCATTCCCAGTAAGAATACAATACTAAAAGAAGGGGATATTATCGGACTGGATATTGGGATGTTTTATAAAGGAATGTGTACTGATACGGCTGTTACGGTAGGAGTGGGTAAAATCTCCGAAGATAAGCAAAGATTATTGGATGTCACCGCAAAAGCATTACGGAAAGGAATTGCGCAGGTAAAAAGCGGAGCTAAAGTTGGTGATATCGGATCAGCTATCCAGCAGTATGTAGAGGGTGAGGGATTTTCAGTTGTGAAACAGCTGGTCGGCCATGGAGTGGGCAAAGAAATACATGAGGATCCAAGAATCCCGAATTATGGTAAGGCAAAAACGGGCATTGTACTGGAAGAAGGAATGACAATTGCTATTGAGCCGATGGTGAATGTCGGAGAAGAGCTAGTACAGACGGATGAGGATCGCTGGACGATTTCAACTGTTGATAAAAGTCTTTCCGCACATTTTGAACATACAGTAGAGGTGACTAGAAAAGGTTGCACGATCATAACCGAGGAATAAATATGGGAAAACTGTTGGGAATTGATTATGGCGATAAAAGAATAGGTATTGCTACTTCTGATGAGCAGCAGGATTACATATTCCCGGGCGATACGATGGAAAATTCCCCCGGAGTCCTCCAAGGTATTTGCGATTTGATTGAAAAAGAAAATATTGAAACTGTGGTTATTGGTTTTCCGGTTAATATGAGCGGAGTAGAAAATGCGCAATCTGATAAGATAAAAAGATTTGCAGACGCACTCATGACAAAAATTAGCATACCTGTTGTTTTGGAAGATGAACGTTTAACCAGTCAATTCGCAGAGCGTTTATTGAAAGATATACCGGGTAGAAGGAAACAGAAAGGTAATATTGACCGTCAGGCGGCTATTTTGATATTAGAAAGTTACATGGGAAAAAATAAAAAATGAATTATACTTCATATATAATTCCGTTTATATTATCATTTCTGGCTGTGGTGTTATTCACACCGCTCGTCAGAAATTTTGCTGTCAAAAAAAATATTTTAGATAATCCTGAAGCGGATCCCGAAAGAAAGATTCAAAAATCTCCCGTGCCACTTTTAGGGGGCATAGCTGTATTCATCGGATTTGCGGTTGTTTTGCTGTATTATACTTTTTTTACGGATCAGATACTTGGCGGTTATATGTTGCAGAAACACATCATCGGAATTCTGACAGCCGGAACATTATTAATGATCGGGGGATATTTAGACGACAAATACAGACTGAAACCCTACCAGCAATTGATTTGGCCGGTACTGGCTGGATTGGTAGTGATCGCGGTGGGAATCGGTATTCCGTATATTTCCAGTCCATTCGGCGGAACTCTACAGCTTGATACGATTAGACTGGAAGTTTTTAGAATCGGCGATACTCCTTATTCAATTACACTTTGGGCGGATCTGATCGCATTTATTTGGTTGATGGTAATGGTCTATACCACAAAATTTTTAGACGGACTGGACGGACTGGTACCAGGGATCGGCACAATCGGTGCAGTTGTAATATTTGCACTCAGTCTAACTAGCGATGTTGCCCAGCCGGAGACCGCTTTGCTTTCAATAATCTTTGCCGGGGCGTTAGCCGGTTTTCTGGTTTACAGTTTCCATCCCGCGCGCATATTTTTGGGGGAGGGTGGTTCTACTTTTATCGGGTTTGTATTGGGTGTTTTAGCAATCATCAGCGGAGCAAAAATTGCCACCGCACTTTTGATCATGGGTCTTCCACTATTGGATGTTGCCTGGGTAATTTTTAGAAGAATATTCAAAGAAAAACATTCACCGTTTTGGGGGGACAAAAAACACCTACATTTCCGGCTTTTAGACATCGGTCTTTCACACAGACAGGCCGTCATCTTTTTATACATAGTGACCGGTGTTTTCGGGGCTACATCCCTGTTTTTATCAACAAAAGGGAAGCTGATTTCACTGATTGTACTGGTTATTGCAATGGTTATTTTGGGCTTAACTTTGGTAGTTTTCTATAAAAAGAAGAGCCGTCGGGTGTCTTGACAGAAGCTATCGAAAAGCTTACACTTATGAGGATTTTTAATTAAAGAAAAAAATATGATCGCAGTAATCAAAACCGGGGGAAAACAGTACAAAGTTAAGGAAAAAGACATTCTTAAAGTCGAAAAGCTCGGCAAAAAAGAAGGTGACGAAGTGACGCTTAAAGATGTGTTGCTTGTTTCTGATGACGAAGGAAAGAAAATATCATTAGGAACCCCAAACGTAAAAGGAGCGCAAGTTGTATGCAAAGTTCTGGAAGAGAAGCAGGCGAAGAAAGTGATGGTAGTAAAGTATAAATCCAAGACCCGTTATCACAGAACTAAGGGTCATCGTCAGTGGTATACTAAATTACAGATTCAGAAAATCACCGCATAGTATAATAAGAAATTAAAAAAAGCGCTCACGGGCGCTTTTTTGTTTTATGATATTATTTTACTTCGCCTCTTCCTTCCATTGCATTGGCCAGGGTTACTTCATCGGCGTATTCAATATTGCTGCCCATCGGCAGACCCTTACCAATTCTGGTTATTTTGATTCCCAAAGGTTTTAAAACTCGAATCAGAAATAGCGCTGTTGATTCACCTTCCATATCCGGATTTGTCGCTAAAATTATTTCTTTGATGCCGTTCTTTTTGATTCTTTCCTGCAGTTCAGATATTTTCAGCTGATCCGGCCCAATCCCTTCTATTTGATTGATCACACCACCCAAAACATGGTAGATGCCTTTGTAAGTAGCGGACTTTTCAATTGCCATCAGATCGGGACTTTCCGCAACGACACAAATAGTGGTTTTATCTCTTTGCGGGTTGGAGCAAATATTGCAGGGTGATGTTTCCGTATAATCATAACAGCTGGAGCACACGGCAATTTTATCTTTCAAATCCCTCAGACCATTTGCCATTTGTTCTAGATCGCTCTTTGGTCTTTTCAGCAGATGAAAAATAAACCGTTCCGATGTTTTCGGTCCGATACCCGGCAGTTTGTTAAACTCACTGATCAGATTTTGGATTGATGGTGGAAGGGTTCCCATGTTTTATCCTAAATTGGGCATTTTGAAATTTCCTGACTGCATTTTCTGGGCAACTATTCTCTGTATCTTTTTTATCGCATCATTAAAAGCATTACGTAGTCCTTTTTCCAAATCTCCTTTTTTATCCGGTGACAGCAGATCAGGGCTGATATCAAGTGACACAACAGTCTGATTGCCGTCCATGACCAAATTTATTTTTCCGTTTTCCGCGGATGCCATTACTGATTCCTGGGATAGCTGGTTTTGCAGTTGTTTAGCCTGATCACGAAGGTCTTTGACTTCTTTTAATTTATTAAACATTGACATATATTTTCTTGTTACTGATTAAAATGGTGTTGTTTCTTTTTCTATTGGCGCATCGGTCTTGTCGTATGATTTGTCCAAATTTCTGAAACTTGCTTTTTCTTCCTCAAAGTACAGTTCAATCACGCCGGTCGGACCGTTTCGATGTTTAGCGATGATTACTTGTGCAATATTTTTTCGATCATCTTCCATGTCGGCACCGGAGTTTTTATCCATCACTTCTCTGTAAATAAACATTACAACATCCGCGTCTTGTTCTATTGAACCGGATTCCCTGAGATGAGCCAGGCGGGGGATAGATGCGCCGGTCTGCATTTCTGTTGCCCGGGAAAGTTGGGACAGTGCGATAACCGGTATATTTAATTCGCGGGCGATTGCTTTTAGTGAACGTGTAATCTCAGATATTTCCTGGACCCTATTTTCCGAATGAGATGTTCCTTCCATAAGTTGGAGGTAATCGATAACTAGTAGACCGAGGTTATGTTCTGACTGCAGACGGCGTGCTTTGGTTCGGATTTCCATAACATTGGCGGTTGCCGAGTCATCTATAAATATCGGCGCCTCAGAAAGCACACCCATAGCATTACCGATCTTCGGAAAGTCGTCGTCTTCTTCACGGTCAGAAAGATTGCCGGTACGCATTTTCCACAAATCAACATTGGCTTCCGCGCACAACATACGGTCAACCAGCTGTTCCTTGCTCATTTCCAAACTGAATACGCCTACGGCGACTTTTGCTTTTGTTGCCACTTGTCTGGCAATATCAAGTGCTAAGGAAGTTTTTCCGACGCTCGGTCGGGCGGCAATGATTATCAGATCGGATTTCTGTAGTCCGGCCAGTTTATTATCCAATTGGGTGAAACCGGTCGGAATCCCTTTTAGTTTTCCGCCTTCTCTGTGTAATTCGTCAATTCGATCAAATGCTTCGGTTAAGGCGCTGCGGATCGGGACAAAATTTGTTCTTAGATGCTTTTGAGATACTTTGAAAAGAGACTGTTCCGCTTTATCCAGAACACTGCTTACATCTTCGGTCTCCTGATAGCCCATACTAGTGATATCTGACGCGGTTTGTATCAGTCTTCTTAAAGTCGCTTTTTTCTGGACAATATTTGCATAATTCACCACGTTACTGGCGGTCGGCACAGCATTTGCTAGGTTCATCAAACTTGCCCTGCCTCCGATTGATTCCAATTGCTTCTTTTCTTTCAATCTATTGGCAAGGTTTAAGATATCGATCGGCTCGCGCTGGTTGTACAGCTCCAGCATGGTATCAAAAATGAGACGATGACTGTCCTGGTAAAAATCATCAGGATTAATTATGTCAGCAATTTTAATAATGGCATCCTTATCAATCAGCATTGAACCCAAAACCGCCTTCTCCGCCTCAAGGTTTTGTGGGGGGATTTTTTCAGTTAATTCTGCGTTTTGTTTAGCCATATTTGTTTGATTTAGCCATATCATCTTATCACTATAATCCTGCGTAAACAAGCCTCTTTTTCTACATTTTTTCCACCTTTTATTAACCTAGTCTTAAAGCCTTGCTTTTTAAAGCGCTTTTTGCTAATATCAGGTAGTTATTCATGCGCCGTTAGCTTCCTCCTACGCATCGCTTCCAGCGATGCTATGGCGGACAGGCAGTTGGTGAATCCGCTGACAAATTGAATACATAGTATTATTTGTTTACCAATACGCGCCGTTAGCTCAGTTGGTAGAGCAGCAGCCTTTTAAGCTGATGGTCGGGGGTCCGAATCCCTCACGGCGCACCATAAAAAGTATATCGATAGAATTAAATATTGATTATACAATTCCATGATGGGTGATCCAACAATGCCAGATGTGTCAGGGCCAGATGATCAGTTCGGTGACGGACAGTTCGAAATCTCGGATGTTAACTATGAACTGGGCTTAGCAAT
This sequence comes from Patescibacteria group bacterium, assembly GCA_041664365.1. Classification (NCBI taxonomy): domain Bacteria; species Patescibacteria group bacterium. The sequence continues at coordinate 24,685 of JBAYKW010000004.1, read as the reverse complement.
TAGTGCTTTATCCGACGGTGATTATGCGGGGGCAATTAAATGCTTAGATAAATGTGATCAGCAGATCTCGGGAGAAAATGATTTTGATCTGGATAAATTTAGTGAATTTAAACTGCTATTTGAAGATATGAGAGATGATTTGGATGCTGAAACTCTCACGGCTTTAGACAAAGTATTAGCAAGTATTGAAGGAAGATTATCAGTCGGAGAGTAGAAATCAAAGCAAAATGGCCACCATAAATTGGTGGTTTTTTGTTTGACAATAAATCTCTGTTTGACATACTAAGGTTACTCAGATTTGAGTCACGGTCATTGACAAAACGCCCAAAATGAGGGGAAGTAGCGAAATGAAGCGCATTATTCTGATTCTCGTGGCATTCTTATTCTGGAGTGCCAATCTGCAGGCAATCGAACTGGTGGAGGTGAAGGAGTACACTCCTTTTGACTCGGGACTGAAACATCCCAACACATCCGGTAAGGACCAGGCGGGGGATATGCCCTGGATCGTTCGTGATCGCACCGCGATCAATAACATTATCCACACGGTCTACGTGTTCAAGGACCAGGGTGCCATCAACCGGCTGTGGCTGGAAGAGATGATCCTTTACGCCCGTAACAGTGCGGGTGTTTGGTTCGTCTATGACCAGACCCCGGTTTGGTCGTCGTGCGCGTTCGAAATCACCGATGATATTTATGAAGCGCATTCCTTGATCAACCTGAACGATCCGCGCTTTGCCGGATTTACAATCGGTGACCGGATGGAGTTCCGCTGGTACGTACGGTTCCGGGATGAACTCTGCTTGCATTTGGTTCAGAAGAACCAGTTCTTCCAGGTGATTCTGGGTGAACAGCTGCCGCTGTACTCGAACCAGTTCTCGTCGAATACCCACGCCCACTCTTTCTTCACGGATAGTGTCGGCGAGTGGGGTGGTTCCTGGGGTCTGATTCCCTCGGCTTCAAAGGCGGTGGATCTGGACATCTACTGGTGGACGGATCACGGCTATGAGTTCTCTGACTTTGAATGCGGATTCATGGCAGAACGTGCGGCGGACATGTCGGATAGTGAATTGCTGGTGATCGCCGGCAGTGAAGGGTCGACGGATGATAATACGGTCAACAATGCGGTGGACAACGAAATCCACCACATCACCAACCGGTGTTTGAGAACGCCTTCGCAGATTGCCAGCGAGAACCAGAGCTTCCAGCTTTGGACGCATCAGCAGTTCGCGGATAGTGTCTCAGCCCGAGGAGGAGTCCGTATTGCCTCTCATCCTTTCAGCCCGACTTTCGTTCCGCAGAATGACCAGGTGGTTCAGTGGAATTCCACCAACATTGATCTGGCTCTGTCGGATCAAGACTTCCTGGGTTTCCAGGTGCTCAACAAGCTGACAACCACAGGTGACCTGGTAGTGAATCAGGACAACATCAACCCGTATCCTTACTGGATTGCGGATCTGACCATCTTCGGCCGGCACGATTTAAACATGGCGAGGCTTGACCTGGTCCAACAGCAGAACCTGAACCCGTTCCGCAGGGTAAATGCTTATGCCGGGACGGACAACCACGGTGCGTATTCCTACACTCTGGAATACAACCAGGCTCTGCAGATCGTTGCCAACAACAACGCGCTCGGCAAGCTCTTCACCGTTGTGGAAATGCCGCATCTCACCGAGGAGGACTACTTGAACGCGTTGGGGTTCGGCCAGTGCTACATCAGCAATGGTCCGGGATGTCGGTTCGGCGTCGATCAGGACGGTAATGGAACGCTCGAAACCACTTTCGGCAGTACCAACTCCGTTTTGGACGGGGGAGTAATCCGTCTGTTTGGCCAGTCGAACGGGGAGTTTGGTGAATTCACCCAGGCAATGGTGTATCATCTCACCGAAACGAGCCGTGACAGTACGGTTTACACATTGAATGGTAATACCACAGCATTGACGATCCCGGTCAACAGCATCGGAGTGGCACCCTGTGTTATCAGAGTCAAACTCACGACAGCCGGTGGATACGGCGACTACACAGGACTGATTTACACTGGCAACCTTTACTTCAACGTCGGCAGCGCAGTTGCGGTGCCGGAAGACGATCTGGATAGCGGTGTCTGGTTCAGACTTTCGCCGAGCGTCACTAGTTCCGTGGTGCAAATGACTTGGGCTACGAGTCTCGCACTGAGCGAAATCAGTATCGTCGACGTGGCCGGGCGTACAATCTGGAACACCAGTCCTTCAGCAGGACAAACAACGGTTACCTGGTGCGGTACTGCTCCGGACGGCAGAAAGGTGCCCAGTGGAGTCTACTTCGCGGTGGCTAGGTCAACCAATGGCTCCTATCTGATCAGGAAACTGGTCGTAATCAAGTAGCTCTTTCGTTCCGCCCGCGGTTCCTCGGAATCAAACGGCGGTTTTTTTATTTTCACATATATCTGATATACTGAAGCTACTGACTAACGAGAAAATAATGAAAACAATAATCCTGGCAATCATATTACTGGTAATCCCTTATTCTACGCAGGCGGAGGCAATGCTGCGCCCAGTGTCTGAAAACACGAATGAGGAAGTGATTACAGTACCTGAAACCAATACAAATACCAACGGAAATAATGTAACGATTGTCAGTGTAGATGTTGATCTGCCGGATCTTAAATGGGTTCCATCGAGCCCGCTTTATTTTTTGAAAACATGGTGGGAGACTGCTCGGGGATGGTTTATGATTGATGTTGTAAAAAAAGCGGAATATAGGATACAATTGGCTAACCGCAGATTGGAAGAAATAGAAGTGCTGGCCCAAAAGCAAAAAACGGAAGTTATCGGCGAAACAACTATTCGGTTTAACGAACAGATGTCTAAAGCAAATTACTATATAGAAAAAGCAAAGATAAAGGGAAAAGATTTGGAGAATGTTTATCGTTTGCTGGAAGAGAACCGGGTAAAGCACCAAATTACATTTAGCCAGCTGAATAATATAATCCCGGATGATGCGAAAGCAATTATTGACCAGACGAAGAAATCATCGCAGAACAGTTACGAGTCAACGATGAATATTATTAAAGAAAAAGCGACGGAGGGTTTGGAACAGGGGATTGATTTACTGCAGTAGCCAAATCAAATAAATTTATGAATGAAAAAAATAAAATATTAGTAAATATTTTGTTACTTAGCTTCATCGTTCTGGTCGGCATTGAGCTGATTGTTAATTATGATGCTTTTGATCGAAGAATTGCCTTAGCGCTTACCGCGATATTCGCCGGAGGGGCATTCGTAGTTGCTGATAGTTATGTTAAGAAAAAATTTCAAGTCTCTCTGCCTTGGTTTGTGATATTTGTAATTGCATTAAGCGTATGGTTAGACGCTATCGGTAATTTTATGTATTTATATACTAAATATTCCTGGTGGGATGATTTGGCGCATTTTTCCGGGTCATTGTCGGTAGCGGTGATAGTCTATAATATTTTTCTTATTCTGAAAAAAAGGGGACACATCAATCTTTCAAATTTCCATTTTTCAGCTTATGTTTTATCGGTAGCAGTGTTGGTTACAGTATTATATGAATTAACAGAATTTTATGGTGATTTAATGTTTGAAATGCAGAGGGTTGGCGCGCGGTATGATACATCTTCAGATTTGGCCTATGATACATTGGGTCCATTATTGGTTGTTCTGGTCGGTAATTGGATGTTGAAAAGGAAAAAACAATAGATATTATGCTGTTTTATGGATACGGGGTTATATGCCCCGTATTTTATTACTATATGTTTGCAATTGTGCAATAAAAATGCTATAGTAGGGACTGAATTATGGAAAAAATCAGCATATCAGAAGTTTCAAAGAACTTGGGTCAGGATGTACAATTACAGTCCTGGGTTTTTAATTTCCGCTCTTCCGGCAAGATATTCTTCCTACAGCTGAGGGACGGAACGGGGAGAATCCAGGCGGTTATCAGCAAAAATGAGGTTTCGGAAGAAGTATGGGAAGTCTGCGAAAAAATAACCATGGAATCCAGCGTAACAGTAACCGGGGTGGTCAATGAAGATAAACGTTCACCATACGGGTACGAGATGCAGGTGAAAGACATTAAAATACTGCAAGTGGCTTTAGAATATCCAATTTCCAAGAAAGAACACGGGGTTGATTTTCTTCTGGATAACCGTCATTTGTGGCTGCGATCCGAAAGGCAAGTGGCAATCATGAAAGTACGTAATGAAATAATCTGGCTGATGCGGGAATTTTTCAGAAATGAAGGATTTACTCTGACCGACAGCCCGATACTGACTCCAACAGCATGTGAAGGAACCACTACACTTTTCTCAACCCAGTATTTTGAAGAGACGGCTTATCTTTCCCAATCCGGCCAGCTGTATTTGGAAGCGATGGCTATGTCGCTGGGCAAGGTTTATGATTTTGGTCCGACATTCCGCGCGGAAAAATCCAAAACCCGCAGGCATATGATGGAATTCTGGATGCTGGATGCCGAGGCTGCTTTCATGCAACACGAAGAAAATTTGAAAGTACAGGAAAAACTAGTTTCTTACGTGGTATCCAATATTCTTAAATCGATGAAAACTGAATTAGCACTTTTAGAAAGGGATATAAAATTTCTGGAAAAAGTTAAAGCGCCTTTCCCTCGGATGCGTTATTCGGACGTGGTGAAGAAACTTCATGAATTGGGTTCAGATATTAAAGCGGGGGAGGATCTGGGAGCGGATGATGAAACAATGCTGATGAAACAATTCGATACGCCGGTTTTTGTCACCCATTATCCGACCAAGATCAAAGCATTTTATATGCAACCGGATCCGGAAGATCCGGATGTTGTGCTATGTGACGACATGCTGGCTCCGGAAGGGTATGGTGAGATTATCGGCGGTTCGGAAAGAATCTGGGATCTTAAATTATTGGAACAAAGGATTAAAGAACATAAACTGTCTCAAAAAGATTTTGAATGGTATGTAGATCTGCGCCGCTATGGTTCTGTACCGCATGCCGGTTTTGGCATTGGTTTGGAGCGGACCGTTGCCTGGATCTGCGGGCTGGACCATGTCCGTGAGACCATTCCTTTCCCGAGGTTATTAAACAGACTTAAACCATAAAAAATGAAACGCATTTTAATTACTGAAACCGCCGGTCATATCAGCAAGAAAGTAAAACTTAACGGTTGGGTTCAGTCTGCGCGCCGAATGGGTAAAATGGTCTTTGTAGATTTGCGCGACGTATCGGGAATCGTGCAGGTGGTTTTTCTACCGGGCAATGAAGAATTGGTAAACAAAGCGAAGGAACTTCGACCGGAATTTGTGGTGGAAATTATCGGGCAGGTTAATGAACGCCCGGAGAAACTGGTCAACAAAAACATGGCGACCGGTAATGTTGAAATAGAAGCGCTGGAATTAAACATTCTTACCGAGTCTAAGACTCCTCCATTTGAAATAGTGGAAAATGATAAAGAAGAAGTGGCGGAAGAGATTCGTTATAAATACCGGTACTTGGATCTGCGCAGAGATTCAAATAAAAAGATGGTAATTATGCGCTCCAAATTTAATAAGTACATCAGGGATTTTTTACATACGGAAGGGTTTATTGAAATAGAGACACCGATTATGGGTAAATCTACTCCTGAAGGTGCAAGGGATTATCTGGTTCCTTCCCGAGTATACCCGGGTAAATTTTATGCCCTGCCACAATCACCACAGCAGTATAAACAGCTGTTAATGGTGGCTGGATTTGAAAAATATTTTCAGATTGCACCGTGTTTTAGAGATGAAGATTCCCGTTCTGACCGTGCACCGGACCAGTTCTATCAGTTGGATATGGAAATGTCATTTATGAGCCAGGATGAGATACTGAATCTGACGGAAAGAATGTTCACTAAGCTGGTTACGGAATTATTTCCGGAAAAAAAGATTACCTTTTCTCCATGGCCCCGTATCACGTATCAGGAAGCGATGGAAAAATATGGAAATGATAAACCGGATATCCGGATGAATAAAAATGATCCGAACGAGCTGGCATTTTGCTTTATCGTTGACTGGCCATATTTTGAACCGGAACTGAAAGACGGAAAGCATGTGCCGTTTCATCATATCTTTACCGCTCCGCGCACTGAGGATTTGCCGTTACTGGAATATGAACCGCTCAAGGCCCGTTCTTGGCAGCATGACTTAGTGTTAAACGGATATGAAGTCGGTGGGGGCAGTTTAAGGATTTATGATCATAAAATACAGGAAAAGATTTTGGAATTAGTTGGTATTTCCAAAGAAGAGGCACACGAACAATTCGGGCACTTGCTGGAAGCTTTTCAATACGGCGTTCCGCCACATGGCGGAATCGCGCCGGGAATTGACCGGCTGTTAATGATATTGCTTAACCGAACCAATGTCCGAGAGGTTGTGGCATTTCCGAAGACGGGCGACAACCGCGATCTGCTCATGAATTCGCCATCAGCGGTCAGCGAACAGCAGTTGGATGATCTGCATATTAAATTGAATTTAAAAAAGTGATCAATGAGAGTATCGCAGCTCCAAAAGTATATTCTGCTTAATCTTTTACAAAGTAAGGGAAGAAGTAAACGAAAGCAGCTCTTGAAGTTTTATGAAAAGAAAAAAAATGCTCCGAAGTCTGCTGATCAGCAGGGGATTATTACAAAAAGCATAGAGCGTCTGATAGATAAAGGTTTAATGATCGGGTATGGACGAAGGACGCCAAAGAAGTGGTTTATTGAAGAAGTGCAGTTGACCAGAAAAGGCCGGAAGGAAACAATGAAGCTTTTGGGTGAGCAACAATTGTTACCATTCAATAAAAGTAAATAATTTACTATAAAAAAATGTCACCAAAAAAAATAATATATACGATAGCTCTAATGTCTTTGCTCTTACCTCAAATAACAATGGCAGACGGAATGATCATGCCGCCGCCCGATTATTGGGTACAGGAAACTGCCCAGAAAGCGGTTATTTTTTATGACGGCGGGGTGGAGACAATGGTAGTTTCGATTACTTTTCAGGGTGACGCGGAAAAATTCGGCTGGGTGATACCGACTCCTGCAAAACCGACTATTGCCAAAGGGTCCGACGAATTGTTTACTTCTCTGGAGGAATTGACCAGAATCAACTACAGATTAGAAGACAATATGGTTTATGATGTTATGCCATTAAGCGGTACTGAACAGAATTCAGTTACGGTAATAGAAACAAAACAGATTGAATATTATGAAGTAACGACGCTTTCTGCAACTGATAAAGATGCGCTAACCACGTGGCTAAATGATAATGGTTATTCTTATCCGGAAGCTGCAAGCTTCATACTAAACAGCTATATTGAAAACGGATGGTTTTTTGTAGCGATGAAAATCAATACGGAGAGTTTAGCTTGGGACAGCGTTTCACAGCAATTAAAAACGGGTCATGCCGTACCAGTTGCTATTTCTTTTGAAACAGAGAACTTGGTTTATCCGATGAAGATATCTTCCGTAACCGGATCTTTAGAAAATAGCATCGGCAATAAATATCCTTCAGGAAAGGTTGATAAAGGAATCAGGATTGGTAATAATGATAAGCTAACTATACCGGCGGAAAATGCAATTAAGAGTGAGGCCGGCACTATTGAAACTTGGTTTAAGCCTAATTGGACGGCGGGAGAATATAAAATAGCCAATATTGCGACTGTCAGGAGTAATGATGATGGGGCCTTGCCTTTTCGTTTAGATTTAAATCCCGCAAATTCGGCAGATAATTATTCTTATACCCTAACAACACATAATGATGTTACGAATGAAACAAATTTATGGACATCTGCTGATTTTGAATTAGATCTAAACAACTGGCAACAGGTGGCATTATCTTGGGAAAAAGGTGCTACCCCTTCCTTTTACCTTAATGGAACTTATGTGCCACTTACTGCTGTAAGTCAGGACTTGATTGATAGCAGTCCATATGTAAATGACACTCTTTATATCGGTTCGGGTGCATATGACAGTCGTTCTATTAATGCTACAGTAGATGAATATGTAATTTATGATGCTGTCCGTTCTGCTGATGCAATAAAGGATGATTATAATAAGGTTAATCTAGGTGAAGCACTAGTGTTAAATAATGATATGGTTTTTCTCGCTCACTTTAACTCGTCATTATTAGAGGAGGTATCCGGGAATGAACTGGTATATGTCAGTTCAAATATTTCACAAATTAGACCGTATTATAGTAATACGGCATCTATTGTCCTGTATGTCTTTGATAAAAATAAGAAGGAGTTGTCTAACTTTACAACAGAGTATGCCGGCTGGATAAAAAAATCTGAAATTGAGCAGTTAGCAGTAAATGATCAGGGCAATCCTTGGATTAAACCGGCGGAAGGAAAATATTTTTTGACAAAGATGAGCAGGTCCATGGCTTATAGCGAAATGACTGAGGACCTATTTTTAAGGGATGCTGAAAACAATACTCCAGTCAACGCACCGGGCACAGAGGATGACGGCAATAAATTAATCTTTTATATTGTAATTTCATTTGGTGTAATCCTGACTTTTGCAATTTTATTTTTATTAAATCATCAGTCAAAAGATAAAAAATAACTAATAATTAGTTAGAAATATATGGCTCAAAAAGACATACTAAAAGAAACTGCCCAACCGAAGGCGGTAAATGGTAAGCAAAAAAAACAAAAATCAGTTTCAGCGTTAGGAGTGGTATTTACAATTATCATGGCAATAGTAATCATTTTGCTTGGCGAAAGGATAATATTTGATTTAAACAAAGCTGCTAACCCGATTGTTTCTGAATATTCCAATAGTTCCAGTGGATCAAATTACTACAGTGCTGGGCTATCTTATGAAAAATCCGGACTTTCTCAGGCGAGAATTTATTATCCGACAACTCAAAAAGCGGACTACATTATGTATAAGTTACTAATACACTCCGCATTCATCATACCAATATTTCTACTTACCTTCCTGATGTACTACATGTTCAACGTGAAAAAAAGACAACCAAACTGGTTCGTAGTGACATACGGATATATGGTATTTGCGTTCTGGATGCTGTTTCATTTATTAATCGAAATCATGGTTGTCATCAGCTACCAATTCCCGAATGGTGCCATCTATATTATTCTTGCAATTCTGGCCGTAATATTTACCGCCCTTACTGTATTTATGCAGAAGAAGGTAGTTAACAAGAATAATTTATAATCTGATTCCTTATGAAATACGAAGTATCAAAAATTAATCCCTGGTCGCTGGCCAGGATGACGAGCTTGATCACAGTCGCTCTTTCGATTGTAATCAGCCTGCCATATACCGGTATGATGATTCTTTTCTCCGGCGGATTCGGTTATATGGACGCAGGATCTTCATGGATACTTTTAGGAATTGGGGGGATCCTAGGACTAATCCTAATGTCCTATGTAATGGGAATGATTTCCGGATTTGTTATTGCTTTTATCTATAACTGGATTGCTGAACATCAAAAGGGGATTGTAATTGATATTAATCTGGTGGAAGATCAAAAATAATAATAACCAAAAAATATGCCAATTCCAAAAAAACTGCTGGGGTATCTCGATCAGGATAAAATAAATTACGAAATTGTAGAACATAAAAAAGTTTATACCGCTTTTGATTTGGCCAATACTCTGAAGCTGAAATTAAGTGAAATTGCCAAGACACTACTGGTTAAAACTGATAAAGAATATTACCTGGTTGTTCTGCCGGCGCATTACCGTCTGGATCTCGCCAAACTGAAAAAAATACTGAATGCCAAAAAGATTTCCATTGCCAAAGAGAATGTGATGCAGAAAATATTCAAGGTAAAACCGGGGGCAATCACTCCGTTTGGCTTTATCCATAAAACAAAAGTTGTAATGGATAAATCGCTGAACAAATCAATCAGGGTTCTGCTCGGCTCCGGTTCTTTTAAGGAGTCGATTGCAATGAAGGTAAAGGATTATATAAAAATTGTAGATCCGATTCAGGGCGTATTCGCCAAAAAGTTCATGTCCGATGTGATTGTAAAACCGAAACAGTCAAAAAATAAAAAGAAAGCCAAGAAGAGGGTAGCAAAGAAAAATTCAAAAAAAGGAAAAACCAAAAAGAAAAAATGATTCACAGAAAACAGAATCGCAAGCAGCGTTTTTTATTTAGTAAATTCATAAATGTATAAAATAGAGTTAGAACAATTCCAGGGTCCACTGCCATTATTATTGCAGTTGATTGAAAAAGAAGAGCTGGATATAACGGAAGTATCACTGGCTAATATTGCGGAACAATATCTGGCATATATTGAGCAAGTACAGGATCTGCCACCCGGTGATCTGGCTGATTTTTTAGTAGTGGCTGCTAAGTTATTACTGATCAAATCAAAATTATTATTGCCGTCACTGCAATTAGACGGTGAAGAAGAAGCCGGTGATCTGGAAAAACAACTGAAAATATATCGGATATATTATGATGCTTCAAAACATATCCAGAAAATGATCGGCAGAAAAAAATTCTCATATTTCAGAGAGTCTTCCCGTGTCCGTACGGTTGAGCCGATTTTTAATCCTCCCCAAGGAATTTGTGCAAAAGATCTGCGCGATTATTTCCAAGAAGTGCTGGAAAGAATTGAGCCGATTGTGAAACTGCCGCAGGAGATGATTAAAAGAACTGTTTCCATCCAGGAAAAAATATCTCAGATTAAAACAGCGATCTCAACGGAAGCCAGATTAAGTTTTAAAAATCTATTGACCCAATCGAAAAATAAAACAGAAGTAATCGTTACTTTCCTTGCCCTTTTAGAACTGGTGAAACAGCGTTCAGTGGTGGTTATGCAGGAAAGTGTGTTTGAAGAAATATATATTGAACAAAATAATAATTTAGAAGACATATAAATATTAATATTATATAGAATGTCATTATCTTCGGAAATTGAAAGCCTATTATTCATCGCAAACAAACCGCTTACTGCCAACAAGCTGGCGGAGATTGTAAAAAAAGAGAAAAAGGAGGTTGAGGATGCTCTGCAGGAACTGATGGAAAAGTATAACGGCGAGAAACTGGGGATTGCCCTGATGCGTGACGGCAGTAAATTTGAGTTGGTATCCAGTCCCGATAACGCCAATGTTGTACGGGAATACTTGAAAGACGAACAGACTGGCGAACTGACCAAACCGTCGCTTGAGACGCTAACCATTATTGCTTACCGGGCGCCGGTAACAAAGGGTGAGCTGGAAATGATTAGGGGGGTTAATTGCAGTCTTATCTTACGTAACCTGCTGATTAAGGGTTTGATTGAAGGTGAGGAAAATAATTTAAACAAATTAACCTATTATCGGATTACTTTTGATTTCATGAGATTTCTTGGGATAAATGATGTAAAGGAATTACCGGACTATGAAAAGTTAAATAGTGATAACAATCTGGAAGCCCTTTTACATGAAGACGGGGAAGAAGATAGTGTTGAAAAAGCGAAGGAAGAACAAATATAAGTATGGTTTACTATCTGATAATTGGAATTGTTTTTTTCGGCCAGCTGTTTCCACCGATTATTCAGGGTGCGAGCGGAGAGTTGTCATCTGTTATAGATGGAAACAATGTTGTTCAGATGAAAGTTCAGGAGTCGGTAGCGTCCGCGGATTCTGTGCCGGAAAAAGTTTCCGACAGTTCAGGAATTTTTTTAACTTCAAGTTCTGCGTTGGTAATGGATAAAGCAACCGGTAAAATATTATTTCAAAAGGAACCGGACCAGCAACACTCAATTGCTAGCGTTACCAAACTAATGACTACACTTGTTTTTCTGGAAAACAATCCCGGTTTTGATCAGATCGGCCAGATCGGTGTGGGCGAGAACAGTCTGGAAGGATCCCGGGTGCAGGTAAAAAGTAATGATCACATGACCCTGGAGGATCTTTTTTATGCTACTCTGGTCGGATCAGCGAATAACGCCACTCAAGCCTTGGTCCATGCAACAGGTTTAACAGGGGAGGAGTTTGTTGCAGAGATGAATAAAAAAGCCGAAAGTCTCGGTATGAATAACACGCTATATGTTGAGCCAACGGGTCTTGATTCAAAAAATATATCGACAGTAATTGATCTGGCTAAATTGGGTAAGGTGGCTTTTTCTCAAGCAAAAATCAGCGATGCAACGACCCGCAGGGAGCATTCTTTTATAACACTTGATAATAGAGAATTTCATAAGCAAATTTCTCAGAATGTTTTACTCGACAGTTATTTGAATATAACCGGTGCGAAAACCGGATTCACATATGATGCCGGATACTGCATGGTGGCACAGGCCGAAAATGAGAATGGAAATGAAGTGATTGTCGTGGTACTTGGTAGCAAATCCAGTGATACCAGATTTGAGGAAGTCAAAGCATTAACGACTTGGGCATTTGATAACTTTGAGTGGAAAAATTAATTTACAAAAGGTAACCATTATTGTATGCTGAACATAGATTACGCAGGATTATTCAACAATATTTCACCGGAATGGGCGACGGTTTTAATCGCTATGCTGCCGATTGCAGAACTGCGCGCATCAATCCCGATTGCACTCGGGGTATATGATCTGCCGGTATTAGAAAGTTATTTTTTAAGCGTTGCAGGTAATATTTTTCCAGTAATATTTATTCTGTGGCTATTGGAACCATTTTCCCGCTGGCTATCCGCACACTCCAAATTTTTCAAAAAGTTTTTCGACTGGTTATTTTTACGAACACGGAAAAAATTTGCTGCAAAGTACGAAAAATGGGGATTGTTGGCATTGGCAATATTCGTTGCAATTCCTTTACCGGCGACCGGCGCCTGGACCGGTGCAATTGCGGCATTCCTGTTCGGCATTCCTTTTAAAAAATCAATAGTTTCGATTACACTGGGTGTAATGATCGCCGGAGTAATAGTAACGCTTATTAGTTTGGGGGCTAAATCAATAATTTAAATACAATTATATGCCTGGACTAAACTTTCCTTTCGTAATCGGTAACTGGAAGATGAATCTGACTCCCTATGAGTCGGAAACAATTGCTAAAAAAGTTGTAGCCGGTCTGCCACCGGAAGGTCTTCCGGTTGAGATCGGGATTTGTCCGTCATTTCCGGCTATGGAACGAGTGCAGAGAGTGATTGCCAAAACCAGTATATCACTCGGATCACAAAATATGTTCTGGAAAGAGGATGGTTCTTATACCGGAGAGGTATCGGTGCGTATGTTGAAAGACATGGGATGTCATTATGTAATCTTAGGACATTCCGAAAGACGTATCCATTTATGCGAAACCGATGTTGAAATCAATAAGAAAGTGAAACTGGCCTTGCAATACGGTTTAGTTCCTATCATCTGTGTAGGTGAGAAATATGAGGAACGCCAGGACGGCAAAAGAGATATAGTAATTATGAATGAAATTGCCAACGCCTTAAAAGGCATTGATCGTTTTAACCAGCTGATCATTGCCTATGAACCAGTGTGGGTAATCGGCAGGGGAGAAGCGATAGATCCGAACGAAGCACATTCCGCGATTGGTTTGATCAAATACACTTTGAAAGATATGTATCCGCAAAAAACAATTGACGAGAAAATAAGAATTCTTTACGGCGGTAGTGTTGATGATAAAAATATTAATGACTTTGTGGATAACGAAAATATCCACGGTGTGCTAGTCGGTGGTTCCAGTCTCAAACCGGAAATATTCACCGGAATGATTTATAATCTGGCAAAAAAATATATAGATTCCAAACTTAATTCTTAATATTTATAACAATGATTAAAATAGCTATCAATGGTTTTGGCCGGATCGGCCGTGCAGCTTTTAAAATAGCATTGGAAAGGAAAGAGTTGGAGGTTGTGGCAATCAATGACCTCGCCGATAATGAAACATTGGCGCATCTTTTAAAACACGATACAGTTTATCGTACATATGATAAAAAAGTAAAAGGCGATGCGGAAGGTATTGAAGTCGATGGAAAACACTATAAAGTCTATGAAGAGAAAGATCCTTCCAAATTGCCGTGGAAAGAACTTGGCGTTGATATTGTTTTAGAATGTACAGGGAGATTTAGAAAAGAAGAAGAGGCCGAACTTCATATCAAGGCCGGCGCAAAGCAGGTGATTCTTTCCGCGCCGGGAAAAGGCGATGGGGTAAAAAGTTGTGTGGCTGGTGTTAATGATGGAGATTATGACCCGTCTAAAGATTGTGTAATAGATAACGCATCCTGTACCACAAACTCGGTGGCTCCGGTTATGGAAGTGTTACATAGAGTATTTGGGATTAAGAAAGCAATGCTGACGACTATCCATTCCTACACCGCTGATCAGAATTTAGTTGATGCTCCGCACAAAGATTTGCGCAGGGCACGTGCTGCCGCGGAAAATATTGTACCCACAACGACTGGAGCCGCAAAGGCAACTGGAAACACAATCCCGGATCTGAAAGGGATTTTTGACGGATACGCTGTCCGCGTCCCGACCATGGACGTTTCACTTTCTGATTTAACGATTCTGTTAAAAAAAGAGGTAACTGAAGAAGAGGTTAATAATGCATTGAAAGAAGCTTCGGAAACGGAGCAGTACAAAGGTATTTTAGGGGTGACTGAAGAACCGCTGGTTTCGACAGATTTTATTGGTGATACACATTCTACAATTGTCGATCTTAGCCTGACCAAAGTAGTGGCTGGTGATCTAGTGAAAGTTGTAACATGGTATGACAATGAATGGGGATACACCAGTCGGTTAGTGGATATGGCGGAAAGAGTAGGAAAGAAATTGTAAAACTTGAAATTATAAGGCAGGGTGTGTTAAGATATGCTCTGCCTTTTATGCCACTATTCCTTCGACTCATCCCGCTTTTGCGGGATTCGCTCAGGACAGGCATCAGGGAAAATCACTTTCCTATCGTCTAGTGGGTCTCGCGTGAGCGAGACGGGTGGCAGCGAGACAATCCCGATTCATCGGGGGAAGTCGAGCGCCGCTGGATGCGACTATAGGAGCATTCGGCGCCACCCCGGACTAGTACATTAGGTTCTCCCCCCTACGTTACTTTCAGTAACTTCGGAGGGCGGGCATCCTTACAAATAATGGCCCTATCGTCTAGTGGTTAGGACATTAGGTTCTCATCCTGAAAACAGGGGTTCAACTCCCCTTGGGGCTACCAAAACATATTCAACACCCCGTCTAAAACGGGGTTGACTTTATCACAAAATTTGTGATATAATCGTGGTACATAAAAAATACAGAATGATGAAATCACCCAATGATCCTTATCTCCAGGGAGAGGGGATTAAATTAATATCATATTGTCCTCTGTGTAACACTCAGTATAACCCGCTGTCGGCGAGAATACTGGATGAACGCGAGGATGCGCATTTGGTTCATATCAAATGCAAAAGCTGTAACAGTTCTATTGTTGCCCTTGTTTTGAATGGGGCAATCGGAATCAGTTCAGTAGGATTAATTACGGATCTAACCAGTGATGACGTTTTGAAATTTAAAGATGGTGAAACAGTTACATCCAACGATGTGCTTGATCTTCATTCGGAGCTTTCAAATGGTCAATTACTTGAACACATTCTGAAGCTGAATAAATAATAATGTAATCATAATTACGAAAGGAATAAGATGGACACTGTGATTTTAAATGCAAAAAAAAGAACAATAACGGGAAAAGACGTAAAAATACTGCGCGAGCAAAAAATTATTCCGGCGGTTGTATACGGCCCGAGCATCGAAACTCAATCCTTAGAAATTGATTTTTTGACGTTTAAAAAAGTATTTGAAGAAGCCGGAAGAAGCACGTTGATTGATCTTAAAATGGATGAGGGAAATGCTGTTAAGGTTCTGGTACAAGACATTCAGTATGATCCGGAAACGGACCTGCCGATTCATGTTGATTTCAGACAAATAAATATGAAAGAAAAAGTAACAGCTGAGGTGCAGATCAAGTTCATCGGTGAATCTCCGGCAGTTAAAGAAAAAGGTGGAATTCTGGTTAAAAGCGTTGATCATTTAGAGATACAGTGTCTACCAAGCGATCTTATTCATGAAATTGATGTTGATATATCAAAACTTGTAGATTTTGACACTGTGATTCATGTTAAAGATTTAATAATTCCGGAAAATATTACTATTCTCAACAACCCTGATGAAGCAATTGTTCTAGTTGATGAGCCAAGATCGGATGCGGAAATGGAAGCGCTGAATGAAGAGATAACGGTTAAGGTTCCAGAAGGTGCTGAAGAAGAGGTTAAAGAAGGTGCGGAAGTAACAGATGATAAATCTGAAAAAGGGAAAGAGAAGAAAGCAGAAGGTAAAGAGAAATAATAAATTTTATTCTCAAGATAAAAATATGGCTTCAGAAAAAATAAAAAAATTCCTCAACAAACGATCAACAAAAATTATTTTGATCGCAGTATTAACAATTGGATTGGTTGTAACAATCAGCTATTTTGTCTTTAAAGATGATTCAGTAGATCAGAATTCAGAAATTAATTCGAATGTTTCAGAATCACTTGAACCGCGCGTTTTAGACGGTGTAATGGTGGAGAAAGACAAAACAAATCGTTATCCATTTGCCGTAATGGTTGAAAATCTATCAACCGTGAGACCTCAGTCGGGTTTGGATAAGGCGGGGATTGTATATGAAGCATTAGCGGAAGGTGGTATCACCCGGTTCCTGGCAATCTATACAACTGCTGATGAGATCAAAGAAATAGGCCCGGTTAGGAGCGCCCGTCCGTATTATCTGGACTGGGTGGCAGAATACAGCCCGCTTTACGCGCATGCGGGGGGTAGTCCGGATGCAATCAGGTTATTACAGCAGATTGATAACATTATTAATCTGGACCAAATCGGCGGACAGCACGCATATTTTTGGCGTGATGCTTCCCGGTCAACAGCCAGTGAACACACCTTGTTTACGTCATCAGAGCTCTTAACATACGCTTTACGTGATAATGAAGCACCCGAAGAAGGAGATTATGAACCGTGGCTATTTAAGGCAGAAAAAACTGCGTCCCAGAGAGTAAATGAGGCTAAAAAAATATCTATTGATTATTCAACATTCAGTTATAAAGTTGATTATCAATATGACTTTGCAAATAACCGATATATGAGACTCAATGGCGATGTGCCACATACGGACTTTGTTACCGGCAATCAACTCTTTGCTAAAAATGTAATAGTCCAATATGTAAAAACAAGAATTGCCGATTCTCCACGCCTGGCTATGGATACTATTGGTGAAGGTGGCGCGCTATTGTTCCAAGACGGTGAAATGATTAACGCAACATGGGAAAAGGAGGATGTTTCCGGTAGAACCCGTTTTTATTCAGCTGATGGGCAGGAGATAGAATTAAATCCTGGTCCAACCTGGATACAGATCGTGCCGACTGATCGGACAGTTGAATATAATTAAGCTTTATTTAACTGTATGAAATTAAGGTGCAAAAAAGGCTTTACATTAATAGAGCTGTTAGTTGTTATTGCTATTATAGGCCTGCTGGCTTCGATCGCAGTAGTTGCTGTGAATAGTGCCCGAATGGATACAAGAAATACAAAACGTAAAGCTGATATTTCTCAAATAACTAAAGCATTGGAAATATATTTTAATCGATTTGGCAGATACCCGGATAATTCTACAGCAACAGGATATGATCAACAAAATTTTTATGGAATTGGTGGTTATTGGTGGGATTCTAGTTGTAATATAGATGGAAGTAATGATACTTTTATTACCCCACTAACAGATTTAGGAATAATGGTTAATATACCTAATGATCCATTGAGCAGAGGAAGTTTGTCAACTTGTTATAACTATACTAGTACACGTTTTGTATCTGGCGTGCCTGTTGACGGATATTATTTATATTCATTTCTAGAGAATAGTCAATCTAGTGAAAATAATAATTGTCCAGAACTAATCACTAGCCCAGCTTTGAATTGTTATCATCAAGGCGATATGCAGTCTTTGTAAAATCGAAAATGTTATGACAATTTGGAGTATAGTTAGCAGAATTGCCTTTAATCTTAAGTTCTATTATAATTATCTCGTGTTATGTAATATTTATTAAACAGATATATGAGTAAAACGAAAAATAAAAAGGATATGAAAAAAGATCAGGAAAAGCAAGCGGAGAAACTAGAAGAATCAGTTGAAAAAATAGACGTTAAGGTTGAAAAAGGTAAAGAATCGAAAATAAAACCAGAGGAACCAAAGGGAAAGTCAGATGCGGTAAAACATCAGGATTCAAATAAAGCAAAAAATCCGTTTCAAAATCTGTTTAAAGAAAAACCACTATTAGTTATTGGTTTGTTTCTTTTGGTCGGAGCAATTATTAGCTGGATTTTAATTAGCGCCATGGCGGGGGAAGTTAAGGATATTTTTTCTTCCGGCAACCCAATTGCTAAAATTGTAAATGTTAATAATAGTACTGAAGCTGTATCCTTAACTAGAGCCAGGCTTCTGGACGGAAGGATTGTCGCGAATGAAAATGCATCTTTACTGCCGGTGGGAGTGATGATTGAAAACCTGCCGTCAGTCCGTCCTCAGTCGGGCCTTTCACGGGCACAAATTGTATATGAAGCATTAGTGGAAGGGTTCTCAACCAGATTCTTAGTTATTTTTGATCCAAAAGAAATGCCGGATAAAATAGGACCGGTGCGCTCGGCACGGCCATATTACCTGGAGTGGATATCTGAATATGACGGACTGTATACCCATGCAGGTGGAAGTCCGGAAGCTTTAGGCGCGATTCAGGGTTTAGGACTGAAAGATTTGGATGCCTTGCGAAAAGGTCAGTATTTTTGGAGAGACAATACAGAATCCGCACCGCATAATTTATTTACTTCGGGTGAATTATTATCATTTGCCTTAAGGGATATGGAGCTGGAAAGTGAAACTGCTAAATTCGATTTGGGTACCTACAGTGATGACCCGGATTTAAATAACCGGCCGGAAGATGCAAAAAAAGTGATAATCCGTTTTTCTGGATTCAATTATGAAGTTGAATATCAATATGACCGGGACAGCGACGAATATCTACGTTTCAACGCGGGTGTTGAACATAAGGACAGGAATAACGATCAGCAAATCCGTGCAAAAAATGTGATTGTAGTTGAAATTCCTCCGGTCGTTTCAATCGGAGAAAAAGGAAGATTAACTTTTGATATCCAGGGCGAGGGGAGAGCACTGGTTGCCCGTCATGGGGAGGTAATCGAGGGTACTTGGAAAAAGCCGGATCGGACGACGAAAACCCGATATTATGATGCAACCGGAGAAGAAATTGATTTGGGCCGTGGCAGCACCTGGGTTCACATAATCCCGAGTACGCAGGAATATACTTACGAATAGAAATTTGTAATCAGTTTTGATAAGAATTCTACAATTGAATTGATAGAATTCTTTCTTTTCCGGCTAAATCCTTGATTATTTTAATATTTGCTTCGGGAAATATATTATGGACATATGATTCAATCTGCATTGATTGCGGCGGGTGAATCTCCAGTATCATTTTACCGCCTGCTTTAAGTTTGCCCGGCGACTGCTCTATAATTTTTTCAAGAAATTCTAAGCCACTATTCTTCCCGAATAATGCTTGTTTCGGTTCATATGAAATCTCCTTTTTCTGCTCGCTCATTGGCAGATAGGGGAGGTTAGCAATTATTATTTGAACTGGAGTATCTATGACATTTAGTAGGTCACCATGCACAAAGCGTATTTGATTTTCTACTCCCAGTCTCTTGGCATTAGTTTTTGCAACAGCCAGCGCTTTTTTTGAAATATCGGAAGCAATTACTGTAACCTTCGGCATGTTTTTTGCTATAGCGACAGCGATGCAACCGGATCCCGTACCTATGTCAGCGATAATTACTGAAGAATTATTTTTCAAATCATTCAGAACAGCATCTACCAGCAGTTCGGTCTCGGGGCGGGGGATTAATACATTTTTATCAACATAAAAATCCAAACCGTAAAATTCTTTATTGTGCGTTAAATAAGCTACAGGTTCAAACTGTGCTCTTTTTTTGATTAACCTATCCAGAATTGAAGTTTGTTTTTTTGTGAGAGTAATTTCAGGATGACTAAAGATATATTCTTTAGGTTTATTCAAAACATATGATAACAAAACTTCTGCATCAAGAGCGGCAGAAGGGATTGAGCTTGTCTTAAGTTTGAGAGTGGCGACTCGAAGCCAATTATTTATTTGCATTTTCCAGTAATCTTTTATGATCCTCGTTCCTCAGGCTTTCAATTATTTCCGTTATTTCACCGTCAAGAATTGCGTTTATCTCATGCCAGCTTTCTTTAATCCTGTGGTCGGTAATCCTGTCCTGTGGTATATTGTATGTTCTGATTTTTTCTGCCCGTTCACCGGTACCAATCTGAGAGCGTCTTGCGTCTCCGCGTTTCTTGCTTTCTTCATCCTGTTTCACTTTCAAAAGGCGGGCCCTTAATACTTTCATTGCTTTATCTTTGTTTTTGATTTGCGATTTTTCGTCCTGGCAAGTCACTACTGTATCAGTGGGCAGGTAAGTAATGCGAACGGCTGAGTCAGTTGTATTTACACTTTGCCCGCCGTTGCCGGATGATCGATAGACATCGATGCGCAAATCTTCCGGTTTGATTTCAATATCTACATCTTCCGCTTCCGGCAGAATGGCGACGGTGGCGGTTGATGTGTGTACGCGCCCGTTTTTTTCGGTATCAGGTATGCGCTGAACCCGGTGCACTCCGCTTTCATATTTCAGATCACTATAAACCCGGGATCCTATTATTTCAAATATTATTTCCTTAAACCCGCCAATTTCATTTCTGTTCGCATTTAACAACTGTGTTTTGAATCCTTTTCTTTCCGCGTAACGGGAATACATTCTGAATAAGTCGCTGGCGAATAATGCCGCTTCATCCCCGCCGGCACCTGCTCTAATCTCCACAATAATATCCTTTTCATCCATAGGGTCTTTCGGTAGAAGTGCGTGTGAAAGTGCCTTTTCGGCATCAGATAATTTTTGCTTCAAATCATTGAGCTCTTCTTCTGCTATCTGTTTAATCTCCGGCTCATCATCATTTTTAATCAATTCCTCTGTTTCCGCATAGGCCTTCTCCAAATGTTTGAGTTTTCTGGTTAATTCGATTGTTTCTTTAAGATCATTATATTCTTTTGAAACAGACTGCAGTTTACTATTATCATTAGCAAGATTCGGATCCTGCAGGGTCCGTTCCAGTTCATCAAAACGATCGGTAAGTTGTTTTATCTTTTCTTTCATTTAAATAAAATGCCCTCTATCCAAAATATCGCAAATAGAGAGCACCTTTAAATCAGTTATTTCTTAACTTGTTTTTTTGCTGTTTCTTTCGTTTTTGATTTCACCTTTTTTTTCGGAGTTTTTGCCTTCATTGCGTCAGATTTTTCCTGGATACGTTTAAAGCGATCGACTCTGCGTGCAGTATCGATAAACTTCTGTTTTCCGGTATAAAACGGATGGCAGGAAGCACAAATTTCCACCTTAATCTCCTTTACTGTTGAACCGGCGGTAAAAGTGTTACCACATGCACATGTAACAGTTGCATCGGGATAATATGTCGGATGACCTTCTTTTTTCATTGTTTTTTCATAGATATTTGCTTAAACACGGCTTTATCCTACCAGAAACCCTGATATTATGCAAATTCGGTGGTTTCGTGTCTGACAGGAGTATTGCGACTTGCTAAATTTGGGCTTTTAGGCTATTATTGTTACGCTTTATTAATAAGTAATCTCACATACTCTTTTTTGGCTCAAAACTGCCTAAATTGGCTGTTTTAGCCCTAAGCCTACCCTTGTCCCTCCGGCATACGCAGGATGGATTTATAGGCCTAGATATTGAGAAGAGTAGAGGAAAGAAAGGCAAACACAATGAAAGAGGTAGAAGTACTTGAATTACTCAAAAATGGTGTCCATTTTGGACATCAAAAATCACGTCGGCACCCCAAAATGGAACCGTATATTTTTACGGCTCGGAACGGGGTGCATATTATTAACCTGGAAAAAACAGTAGAACGACTCAACATCGCCCGTGAGTATGTTCGCAATACTGTTATGAAGGGTGGAAGCATATTATTTGTCGGGACAAAACGCCAGGCTAAAGATATTGTTAAGAAGCATGCCCAAGCGGTTGGCATGCCTTTTATTACTGAGCGTTGGTTGGGCGGTCTCTTCACCAATTTTGCAAATGTTTCTAAATTACAAAAACGGTTGATTAAATTAGAGGGTCAGGCAAAGTCAGGCGAGTTGGATAAATATACCAAGAAAGAGAAACTGGACTTCACCAAGGAAATAGAAAAACTGGAGAAGCTGGT
This sequence comes from Patescibacteria group bacterium, assembly GCA_041664365.1. Classification (NCBI taxonomy): domain Bacteria; species Patescibacteria group bacterium. The sequence goes on along the minus strand of JBAYKW010000004.1, from coordinate 2,396 downwards.
CGGTGGGATGAAAAATATGAACGTTCTGCCTTCCGCGGTATATGTTGTTGACATCAAAGATGAAAAAACCGCGGTAAAGGAATCGATAAAGAAAAAAATTCCTTTAATCGCGATTACTGATACAAACACCAACCCTTCCATCATTAAATATCCGATACCGGGTAATGATGATGCGACAAAGTCAATTGAGTTGATTACCAGCCTGATTGCAGAAGCGGTTGCTGAAGGAAAAACACTGAAGGAAAAAGGTGCAGTCGCAGAAAAGGAAAAAAAATCTGAGACACTTCCTAAGAAATAGTACGGAGATTAATATTCAAAACTAAAATTATGGCAGAAGTAACATTAGAACTTATCAAAGAATTAAGAGAAAAAACCGGCGCCGGAATAATGGATGCGAAGGAAGTGTTGAAAGAGGCGGAAGGGGATATTGAAAAAGCGATTGAACTCTTAAGGAAAAAGGGAGATAAAATATCCATAAAAAAACAGGACCGGGAAGCCAAGGAAGGTGTGATTGCTTTCTCAATTGCAGGAAATAAAATAGCGGTAGTTGAATTATATTGCGAAACAGATTTTGTTGCTCGTAATTCAGATTTTATTTCCGCGACAAATGCACTGGCGAATAAACTTATAACATCGGGTGTAGATTCCTTTGAATCTTGGGCAAAAGAAGAAATAAAAAACAATCTGATAGTAAAAGTCGGTGAGAATCTACAGCTTGGTAAGTTCGAAGTGGTAGAGGGCAGTGTCCTGGGCAGTTATCTGCATATCAATAAAAAAGTGGCCAGCATTGTTGTTCTCTCCGCCGGTGATGAAGAATTGGCGCACAGTATTGCCATGCAGGTTGCAGCAATGAATCCACCCTATCTTTCTCCTGAAGATGTTCCTGAAGATGTAAAGCAAAAGGAAATGGAAATCTATAAAGAGCAACTCGCTTCCGAAAATAAACCCGAAAATGTAATGGAGAAGATTATAATTGGAAAAATGGCTAAATATTATTCAGAAGTGTGTCTGCTAAAACAACCCTTTTTCCAGGATGAAAAGAAAACGATTGAAGATTTGGTAAAAGAGAGTGCCGCTAAAATGGGCGGTGAGATAAGGATCGAGAAATTTATCAGGTATTCCATCTAAAAAAATCACTAGACTAAAATGATTGTAGATATTACAGCTCTAGTTCTGGTAATAGTAAGCTCAGTTATACTGCTTGTGATTATTTTCAGGAAGTTCTCTATTTTGGCTACTATTGACGTGGATACGGTACCTCAAGAAAGACTTGATCAGAAAAAAGAGGATATTATTGAAATGCGGTTGCGCAGGAAGTTTGAATGGTTGCGTGATAAGATATTGATTGTCGTAAGGCCACTGCTTAAAGGTATCGGAAACGCATTCCGATTCTCATATCGGAAAGCGCTTGAATTGGAGAAAGGTTATCAGGAAAAATCCCAGTTAAAAAGTGATAAGTCATTAACAAACCAACAAAAAGTATTGGCACTGATGTCTGAAGGTGAGGAATTGATCAAGAGGGGAGAATACGCCCAGGCGGAAAAGAAATTTATCCAGGTGATCAGCATGGATCACATGAACATATCGGCATATGATAATCTGGGTGAAACATATATGGGGCAAAAAGATTATGAGCATGCAATTGAAGCACTGCAACATGCTCTGAAACTGGATGAGAATAACAGTCTGACACATCAAGACCTGGGTATGGTGTATAAAGAAATTGGCGACCTGGAAAAAGCTGTAATGTATGTGAAAAAAGCGGTAAAATTGGATCCAAACAATCCTAAATACCTTGACTGTCTAATAGAAATCAGTATACTCCATAAAGATAAGTACACAGCGCAGGAAACTTTCAGAACATTGAAAAGAGTGAATCCGGAGAATCAGAAATTGGTGGAATTGGAAAAACAGATATCTGACATGCACATTTAAAAGCAACATGCCCACCTAGCTCAGCTGGTAGAGCACTCCCATGGTAAGGGAAAGGTCATCGGTTCGAATCCGATGGTGGGCTCCACGGGTCATCAAATGCTTCAGGTTACGTGTATGCAAGTTTTGCATCCACTCCACCTTCCGCATTTGTGCCCCTTTCCCCAAAAACCGCTGTGCGATTTTTGGGGGCCCCATTACTCTTCGCAAATCCGTGCTCGTCCCGCGTTCGCGGGACTGCGCTCCTGATTTGCTCGGTTTGGGTTCGTTTAAATACATGGGTCGGTACCGAAGCGGTCAAACGGGACAGACTGTAAATCTGTTGGCTTTAGCCTTCGGGGGTTCGAATCCCTCCCGGCCCACCATGCCGAGATAGCTCAGTGGTAGAGCAGCTGTTTTGTAAACAGCAGGTCGGAGGTTCGAATCCTCTTCTCGGCTCCACGGGTCATCAAATGCTTCAGGTT